>JABDIP010000415.1 GCA_013003675.1 Inquilinus sp. | reverse complement strand
TCGTCCGGCGCGGCTTGACGCGCCGTGGTGAGCAGGGCGATCGGTACCAGGCCGCCGGCGCGGTATGCCGCGATCAACTCGTCGGCATTCTCGGTGGCGCCGCTGGTGCAGATCGCCGGCAATACGCCCTGGCGGTGCAGGGTATAGCCCGACGGGGCATAGATGCGGCTCCAGGTGAGATAGAGTTCGCCGTCATTCGGCAGCGGAGTCACCGTTTGCACGCTGCCCTTGCCGAAGGTGGTGGCGCCGATCAGCACCGCCCGGCCACTATCCTGCATCGCCGCCGCCACCACCTCGGCACCGGAGGCGGAGCGGCCGTCGATCAGCACCGCCACCGGCAGGCCGTGCGCCGCGTCATTGGAGTCGGCGCCATAGCTCCGGCGGCTGTCCGGGTGGCGGCCGCGCGTCGAGATGATCTCGCCACCTTCAATGAACAAATCGGCCACCGACACCGCCTGCCCCAGCAGTCCCCCCGGATTGCCGCGCAGGTCGAGAATGACGCCCTGGGCGTCGGCTCCCAGATCTTCGAGCGCCCGATCCAGGCCGGCATTGAGGTTGCGCAAGGTGCCGGCGTTGAATCGCGAAATGCGGGCGGCGACGATGCCGTCGACGACCGCGATGTCGACGACGTTCAGCACCACGCGCTCGCGTCGGAGGGTCAGGATGCGGCTGGCGCTATCCCCCTGCTTGAAGGTCACCTCGACCTCGGTGCCGGGGATGCCGCGCAGGCGCAGGCCGAGCTTCTCCAGCGTCCAGTCGGCCGTGTCCTGGCCGGCGACGGCGACGATCATATCGCCGGCGCGGACGCCGGCACGCGCGGCCGGACCCTCGGTGAAGACCTCCTGCACCCGGGCGCGGCCGTCCTCGTCCTGCTCCAACATCAGGCCGATGCCGCCATAGCCGTCGCGGTAGGCGCGCTCCTGCTGGGCCTGCACCGCGTTGGAATAGCGCGAATAATCGTCGAGATTGGCGGTGACCGCGTCGAGGACCGCCTCGTAGACCTCCTCCGGCAACGCCGATTCCAGCGCCGGCGATATCAGTCGCGCGTCGGCGACCGCTGCGGCCGTTACCGCACCCCAGCCGCGGCCGTCCTCGGCGTCGGCATCCGGGTAGAGGCCGACGAACTGGTCGCCGGCGACCATGCGGATGCCGCCGTCGACCCGTTCGGCCTGCAGGTCCGGGTCGATCGTCGACAGGCCCGACAAGCCGTTGACGGCCAGATCGCCAAGATCGGTCTCGAGCAGATAGACGTTGGAGATGCGGTTATAGGCGACGGCGAAAACCGACGAGGCGACCGGCCCCTCGTTCTCGGTCAGCGGCGCCGGTGGCGGGAGCTGTGCGCCCGACGCACAGGCGCTTACCGCCGCGGCGGCCAGCACCGCGCCGATCGTCCGTCGCCAGAATCCGGTATTCAGCCCCAATACCCGTCACCCCATAGCCAACCCCACGATCCGATGGTAATCCCGCACTCGGATCGTTTCGGCGCCTGTTTCATATGCGCATTCAAATCTCTATAGCAAACTAATGCCGTGCCACGGCGAAATCATGGCGTGTCCGGCCCGGCGAGCAGCGCTTCGAAGCTGCGGAGGGCGGCGTCGCCGGCACCGTTGTCGTCGAGCAGCCAATGATACAGATGCTGGGCGAAATAGAGCCCGATGATTCGCAATACCAGATCGTCGCTGTCCACCGTGGCCGCAAGATCGACCGCCTTGGCCGCCTCCACCGCGTTCCTCAGCACCTGACGCCATAGCGCGATGTTCTCGGCCAGCCGTTGCCGGACGTCGCCGGGCTGGCCGTCGAAATCGAACGCCGCGGCGGCCAGCGGGCAGCCGCCTGGCCTTGTGTCGTCGAACGACCAAGCGACCCAATCTCCGAACATCCGGCGCAGCTGGTTCTTTCCCGGCGGCAATGCGAGGGCGGGGCGGACGACCTCCTCGGTGAAGCGGCGTACGGTCTCGTCCACGACTTCGATCTGCAGGGCTTCCTTCGAGCCGAAATGAGTGAACAGCCCGCTTTTCGACATGCCGAGTTCGGCGGCCAGCGCACCGATGGTCAGCGTATCGATGCCATCCTGGCTGGCGCTTGCGATCGCCCGGTCGACGATGCGTTGCCGTGTCGCCTGCCCCTTCCTCATGCACCCAACTTGACAGCCGTCGCAGCAACTGTCAAAAAAAGTACGAACGTTCGTTTATGAGGTTCGGCGTGACAAGGGATGGCCTGGGAACCTGGCGCTGGCTGGAGCGGACCGGCGGTCGGCTCGGCTGGCGGGACCGGCTGGCTTTGGTCGGGCAGGGCGTTCGCGCCCGGGCGTCGGCCCGGCTCGGCGGCCGCGCGGGACGCGCCGTACGCCATGTCGATGTCGACTCCGTCCTGCCGCCAGACCGCGCGCTGTGCCGGGCGGCCGAAGCGTTGTCGGCGGAGGCCAGCGAGGACTATCTCTTCAACCATTGCCTGCGCGCCTATTTGTGGGCCCGTCTGCTGAATGACGGCAAGCCCTTCGACGACGAGGCAGTCTATGTCGCCCTGCTGCTGCACGACCTCGGTCTGACCGAGCGGTACCGCGCCGACGCCGAAGAAGTCCAGTGCTTCACCCTGCCGGCCGCAAGGGTCGCCAACCGGCTCGCCCTCGACCATGGCTGGGCGGACAGGCGAGCGGCGCTCGTCGCCGATGCCATCGCGCTTCATCTCAATGTGACGGTCGGCGACGAGTACGGGCGGGAGGCGCAGCTGGTCCGACTCGGCTCCGGCGCCGACGTGGCCGGACTTGGTCTGGGTCGGATCGACCGCGACCGGCGCGACGCCGTCGTGGCGCGCCATCCGAGACTTGGCCTCAAAACCCGCATCAACGCCGCGCTTGTTGACGACGTCGCCCGGCATCCTCAGGGCCGCCTCGCCTTTGTCTGCCGGCATTTCGGGTTTCGCCGGCTGATCCGCCAGGCGCCGTTCGCCGACTAGCCGCCGTCAGACATCCCGCGCCATGTCGGCGAGGGCGTGGACCGTCCGCCAGTTGCGGGCGGTGACCGGCACGCCGAGCAGCCGCTCGGCCCGTTCGGCGAGTTTCGATCTGCCGAAACCGTCCGGGGCGTGGAGATAGAGCACCCGTTCGGCCAGGACGTATCGCTCGCTCGCCGTTGCCGCCGCGTCGAGCCCGGCGCGATCGGCGGCGCCCGCCGGCCGTTCCAGGAAGAACAGGTGCAGCTTGTTGGGCTCGGCCTCGGCATCCGGGAACGGGTTGCCGATGACCGCGCCCTCCAATTCGTCGGCGGTCAGCAGCATCACCCTGGGCCGGAATCCATGCCCGGTTTCGATGGCGTCGGCGATCCGTGTCGCCAGCGCCGCCGGCTCGTCGTCCGGCCCGTGAAAGACGGCATTGCCGCTCTGGATATGGGTTCGCACCCGCGACAGGCCGAGTCCCTCGAACCTGTCGACCAGGGCCGGCATCGGCAGCGCGTTGCGGCCGCCGACATTGATCCCGCGCAGCAGGGCGATCCAGGTCTTCACCGGCCGCCGTCGCCGAGTGCGGCGTCGAGGATGAACCGCACCCGGCCCGCCACCGGCCCGGTCGGCACGTTGAGCAACTCGTAGCCGAGTCCGCCATAGGTCTCGACCATCGAATCATGGGTTCGTACCGCCTCGGTGAAATCCTGCTTGCGCTCGGTGTCCCGGCCGTAGATCTCGGGCCAGGGCGGAAAGACGAACACCCGCCTGTTGTAGGTCAGCGCGGCCGCCGCCTCGGCCAAATGGTCTGGAACCGGTCGGCCGATCAGCCGCAGATAACCCAGCACGTCGGGAACGCCACGGTCGAGGAAGACCGGCCCGGTTGCGTCGGACAACTCGTGGAACGACCGCATTTCCCAGGACAGCATGATCTCGGCATAGAGGTCGGGGTCGTGCCACGGCACTGCCGGCCCGGAGACCCGCATCTGCTCCTGGATGATCCGCCGCCCGACCTCTTCCCGCGTCCGGTAGCCGGACGACGCGAGCGCGTAGACCACCGTCGACTTCCCCGATCCGGGGCCGCCGGTGAGGACGAAGAGGGGAGAATGGGGGTCGGGCATGGCACCTCCTGATGCGGTCCCGGTCGGGGACCGCTATCGACCGGCAGGTGGAGCGCTCGCCGGAAACTACCGCTTGCCGCGCCCCTTGGCCTTCTTCGGAGCGCCGCCGCGTTTAGCCGCGCTGCGCTTCGGCGCCGCGCCGCGTTTCGTGCCCTTGCCGGCGGCCGGTCTCGGTGGCCCGCGCCGTTTCTGGCCAGCGGGCGCGCCGGGCAGCCAAGGCACCTCGGCGCCGTCCTCGCCGTCGATCAGGCTGACCAGCGTGCTGCCGGTGATCGGGTCGGCCTCGACCAGGCGCACGCGGACGGTGGCGCCGAGTCGGTAGGTGCGGCCCCAGCGCGGGCCGATCAGGGCGTGGTTGCGGTTGTCGTGCTCGTAGTAGTCGTCGGGCAGGGTGCTGATCGGGACCAGCGCGTCGGCACCGGATTCGGTCAGGGTGACGAACAGCCCGAAGCGGGTGACACCGCC
>JABDIP010000361.1 GCA_013003675.1 Inquilinus sp. | reverse complement strand
GGCCCCTCCCTCTCCCGCAACGGGAGAGGGGACCGGCTTGAGCGCAGTACAAGATGCCCTCTCCCCTTGCGGGAGAGGGAGGGTGAGGGGGACTCCCCTGCCCTCTCCGCGGAGCTGACCGCCATGCATCCGGCCTATTCGATCATCTTCTTCACCACCGCCTCGGGCGCCGGCTATGGGCTGCTGTTCTTTCTCGGCATCGGCACCGCCGCCGGGGCGGTGCCGGGCGATCGCTGGTTCGGGCTGGTCGGCCTGTTGCTGGCGTTGGCGCTGGTCAGCGCCGGCCTGCTCTCCTCCACCTTTCATCTCGGGCATCCGGAGCGGGCCTGGCGGGCGTTGACCCAGTGGCGCAGCTCGTGGCTGTCGCGCGAGGGGGTGCTGGCGGTGCTGACCTATCTGCCCGCCCTCGCGCTGGGCTTCGGCTGGGTGGTGCTGGAGCGGCCGGCCGGCGCCTGGGGCGTGCTGACTGCCTTGTTCGCGCTGGCGACCGTCGTCTGCACGGCGATGATCTATGCCTCGCTGAAGCCGATCCGCCAGTGGCACAATCGCTGGGTGGTGCCCGGCTATCTCGGCTTCTCGCTGGTGACCGGCGCGCTGTGGCTGAACGCCCTGCTGGCGCTGTTCGGCGCCGGCGGTGCCGGCTGGCGGGTGACGACGATCCTGCTGATCATCGTGGTCTGGACCGTCAAGTCGGTCTATTGGCGCGAAGTCGCCACGGAGCCGCCCCAGGCGACGGCGGAGAGCGCGACCGGGCTCGGTCATATCGGGCCGGTACGGCTGCTCGACCCCCCGCACACCCAGCCGAACTACCTGTCGCGCGAGATGGGCTATCGGGTCGCCCAGCGGCATGCCGACCGGCTGCGGCGCTTCGCCGTCGTGTTCGGCGGCGTGGTGCCGGTCGGGCTGGTGCCGCTGGTCGGCCTGCTGCCGGCCCCGTTGGACGTCGTCGTGGCCATGGTCGCCGCGCTGTCCGGCAGCCTGGGCGTGGTGATCGAGCGCTGGCTGTTCTTCGCCGAGGCGCGGCACACGGTGACGTTGTATTATGGCGCCGAGGCCGCCTGAGCCCGGCACCGAAGTCGCCGACCGGAGACCGCCATGGAGGAGTATTTCGCGGCCAACCGCCGACGCTGGGACGAGGCGGTCGGCATCCACGTCAATTCGACCACCGGCGCCTATCGCCTGCCGCAGTTCCGCGCCGGCGCCGAGGTTCTGGCACCGATCGAGAGCGCCGAAATCGGCGACGTCACCGGCAGGCGGCTGTTGCACCTGCAATGCCATTTCGGGCTCGACACGCTGAGCCTGGCGCGGCGCGGCGCCACCGTCACCGGCCTCGACTTCTCGCCCAAGGCGGTCGAGGCGGCGCGCGCCCTGTCGGCCGAGTCCGGGGTGCCGGGAACCTTCGTGCTCGGCAACCTCTACGACGCGCCGGACCTGATCGACGGCTCCTTCGACGTGGTCTACGTCACCTGGGGCGCCATCAACTGGCTGCCCGACATCCGCCGCTGGGCCGAGATCGTCGCCCATTTCCTGGCGCCCGGCGGCTACCTCTACCTGCTCGAGGGGCACCCGGCGGTGATGGCCCTGGAGCAGGCCGAGGACGGCCGGCTGGTGCCGCACTACCCCTATTTCCAGGGGCCGGAGCCCTTCGTGAGCGACGAGGAGACGACCTATACCGGCGACACCGCGCGGCTGGTCAATGCCCGCTGCTACGAGTGGATCCACCCGCTGTCGGACGTGGTGAACGCGGTGCTCGGCGCCGGCCTCGCGCTGGACTTCCTCAACGAGCACGACCGGCTGGCCTGGAAGCTGTTCCCCTGCATGGTCGACAGTGGCGACCGCATCATGGAGCGGCTGCCGCCGGAGGTGACGTCGCTGCCGCTGGCTTTTTCGCTGAAGGCGTCGAAGCGGTAGGGGTTGGCCGGCCACGCAAGCCCTGGCCGCCCTGGATGGCCACGTCGCTTTCGCGCCTTGCACTGACGGTGGTGGGAGGGCGTGGTACCAAGAGGCTCAGGCGGGGGCCGCCGGAGGACCACCTCGCCGGGCCCGGTTCAGGACTTCCAGGTTCACGCAGTTGCGCGGCTCGCCGTCGACCAGGTGGGCGAGCAGGGTTTCGACCGATTTGCGGCGCACGTCCTCGGCGCTTTCCGGGCTGTACCAGGCGGCGTGGGGGGTCAGGACGAGGCGGCCGGCGAGCCAGTCGGCACGCTCGGCATAGGCGGCGATCAGCGGCGGCAACGGCTCGGGCGGCGGTTCCTCCGGCAACACGTCGAGCGCCGCGCCGGCGATCCGGCTCTCCTTCAGGGCGCCATGCAGCGCGTCGATGTCGACGATGGCGCCACGCGCGGTGTTGACCAGGATCGCATGGGCCGGCATGACCGCCAGCGCCTCGGCACCGATCAGCCCCCGCGTCTCATCGTTCAGCGGCGTGTGCAGGCTGCCCACGTCGCATTGCCGGAGCAGGTCGTCGAGCAGGTCGGCCCGGGCGACACCGACCGCGATCTCCTGCCCGCGCGGCAGATAGGGATCGTGGGCGATCACCTCCATGCCGAACGCCTTGGCCCGCAGCGCGGTCGCCGTGCCGATGCGGCCGAGTCCGACGATGCCGAGCCGGCGGCCGCGGATGCGGCGGGGCAAGGGCGCGGTGGTCGGGGTGAATGCGCCGACCGGGTCGCCGACCAGCGTCTCGTGATAGCGGGCGATGCCGCGGGTCAGCGACAACATCAGCGCGATGGCGTGGTCGGCGACCTCGCTGGTGCCGTAATCGGGCGTGTTGGCGACGGCGATGCCGGCCGCCCCCGCCGCGCCCAAATCGATGTTGTCGAAACCGGCACCGGCGCGGACGATCACCCGGCAGCGCGTCAACCGCGCCACCAGGGCCGGGGTGACCTCGATCTCGTGCCAGACCAGCAAGGCGTCGCACGTTTCCAGGCTCCCGGCCGGGATCGCCGCCGCGTCGCGCAGCCGGTGGATCTCGAAGCTGCAGGCCTCGCCGGCGGTGCGGCGCTCGACCTCGC
>JABDIP010000358.1 GCA_013003675.1 Inquilinus sp. | reverse complement strand
CCACCTGTTGGGCGAGGTCGATCATCAGCGAGTCGAGCGCTTGGCGGAAACCGCCCAGCCGCCGGTCGCGATGATCGGACACCGGTTCGTGGCCGGCCAGCCCGGTGGCGCACAGCAGCACCGTGTCGCTGGTCGAGGTGTCGCTGTCGACGGTGATCGCATTGAACGAGCGGTCGGCGGCCCGCTTCAGCAGCGGCCGCAGCACCTCGGCCGGCAGCGCGGCGTCGGTGAAGGCAAAGGCCAGCATCGTCGCCATGTCCGGAGCGATCATCCCGGACCCCTTGGCGATGCCCGCCAGGGTGACCTCGACGCCGTCGATGCTCGCGGTGCGGACCGCCCCCTTGGCGAAAGTGTCGGTGGTGCGGATCGCCTCGGCCGCCGGCTCCCAGGCGCCGGGCGTCAGTTGGCCGTGCAGATTTGGCAGATTGTCGGCGATGTGCCCGGCCGGCACCGGCTGGCCGATGACACCGGTGGAGGCGACGAAGACCTCTTCATCGGCGCAGCCGACCAGCCGACTGGCCGCCGCGACGGTATTCTCGACCGTCCGGTTGCCGGCATTGCCGGTAAAGGCATTGGCATTGCCGGAATTGACCACGATGGCCCGCGCCCGCCCGCCGGTCAGCGCGCGGCGGCACCAATCCACCGGCGCCGACGGGCAGCGCGAGCGGGTCAGCACCCCGGCAATCGCCGTACCCTCGTCGAGGGTCGCGAGCAGAAGATCGGGTTGGCCGGAATTCTTCAACCCCGCCGCCATGGCGGCGAGCCGCACACCGGCGACCGGCGGGATCGCCGGGAACCGCACCGGCGCCAGCGGCGAGCGAGGCAATTCATTCGCCGCCATGGGAGTGAGATCAGTTCTCCGGCACTTCGCCGTCCGGGCCGAAGACGACGATCTCGGCACCTTCGCGCAACTCGGCGACGATCTGCTGAATAAGCTGGTCGGCCAGACCTTCCTCGATCTGCGGGCGCACTTCCTCCAGCGTCGGCTGCTCCGTCATGCGCCGATCCTCCACCTTGATGATGTGCCAGCCGAACTGGGTCTGCACCGGGGCATCGGAAGTCGCCTCGGCCGCCAGGGCAAAGGCCACTTCGGCGAAGGGCTCGACCATCTGGTCCTTGGTGAAATAGCCAAGATCGCCGCCGCGCGGTCCGCTCGGCCCGATCGACGCCTCCTCGGCCAGGGCGGCGAAGTCCTCGCCGCCATCCAGCCGCTCGATCAGCGCGATCGCTTCTTCCTCGGATTCGACCAGGATATGACGGGCCCGCACTTCCTCGGCCGGTGGGTTCTCGGCGAGGTAGGACTGATAGGCCTCACCCACCGACTCCTCGGTCATGCGCCCGGCGAGTTGCTGGTCGAGCCAGACGCTCTGCACGATGTTGCGCTCGACCTCGGCCAGCCGTCGCTTGACCTCCTCGCTCTCCTGGACGTTCTCCGCATAACCGGCGGCCGCCATCAATCGACCGGTGGCCAACTGCTCGGCGATCGCCGGGATCAGCATCTGCGGCGGCATCTGTTGCACCTGGGCGGGCAGGCGCATGATCGCCTCGATCACCTCGTCGCGGCGGATCTCCTCGCCGTTGACGGTGGCAACGACGGGGTTGTCGTCGGCGACGGTTTCCTGGCTCTTCGCCGGTTCCACCAGGACCAGCACGGCGCCCAGCGCCAGCATGCCGGCCGCGAGACGGAGAGTGTGAAGCTGCATGGGGGAACCCTTTCCGGCGGCGGATCTTCCTGCGGGAACACCGGACCGGGGCGCCACCGCCAACGCCGGTCCGATCGGCCACGTAGAAAGCACAGCCGGGGCCGCCGGGCAAGCCGAGCGCCGGAGTTTTGCTATGCCGCGGTATCGAGTATGGTGCGCCGCCGGAGCGATGCCCCAATGTCGCCCATTCCCGCTCCTATTTTCGGCGCTCTCGCGGTGCCGGCCGCTTGTCGTTGAAACCGACCGCCGGTGCGCTTAAGTGTCGTGGCTGAAAAAAGTCGCCAGGAACGGCGCAGTTTCGGATTTCAGAGGACGAGATGCTCGGAAGACTTTTCGGTAGCGCCAACGACCGGGCGATCAAGGGCCTGCGCAAGTCGGTCGATGCCGTCAACGCCCTGGAACCGGAACTCGAGGCGCTCGGCGACGCCGAGCTGAAGGCCCGCACGCCCTGGTTCCGCGAGCGGCTGGCGGCGGGCGAAAGCGTTGACGATCTGTTGCCGGAGGCGTTCGCCACGGTGCGGGAAGCCGCGAAGCGCACGCTGGGCCAGCGCCATTTCGACGTTCAGCTGATGGGCGGCCTGGTCCTGCACCAGGGCAGGATCGCCGAAATGAAGACCGGTGAAGGCAAGACCCTGGTCGCCACGCTGGCGGTCTACCTGAATGCCCTGCCGGGGACCGGCGTGCACGTCGTCACCGTCAACGACTATCTGGCCCGCCGCGATTCCGCCTGGATGGGCCAGATCTACGAGTTCCTCGGCCTCAGCGTCGGCTGCATCGTCCACGGGCTGGACGATGCGGAACGCCGTGCCGCCTATGCCGCCGACGTGACCTATGGCACCAACAACGAATTCGGCTTCGACTATCTGCGCGACAACATGAAGTTCAGCCTGGAAACCATGGTCCAGCGCGAGTTCAACTTCGCGATCGTCGATGAGGTCGACAGCATCCTGATCGACGAAGCACGGACTCCGCTGATCATCTCCGGCGCAGCGCAGGACTCCTCCGAACTCTATGTGAAGGTCGACAAGCTGATCCCGAAACTGGGGCCCGACGACTACGAAATCGACGAGAAGACCCGCTCGGTAACGATGTCCGAGGCCGGCCAGGAGAACATGGAGAAGCTGCTGGTCGCGGCCGGCCTGCTGACCGAGGGCGGGATGTACGACATCCGCAACGTCAACCTGCTGCACCATTCGACCCAGGCGCTGCGGGCGCACCGGTTGTTCCAGCGTGATCGCGACTACATCGTCAAGGACGACAAGGTCCTGATCATCGACGAGTTCACCGGCCGGATGATGGAAGGCCGCCGCTATTCCGAGGGGTTGCACCAAGCCCTGGAAGCGAAGGAGAAGGTTAAGATCCAGCAAGAAAACCAGACCCTGGCCTCGATTACCTTCCAGAACTATTTCCGCACGTTCCCGAAGCTGTCCGGCATGACCGGCACGGCGATGACAGAGGCGACCGAATTCGCCGAGATCTATGGCCTCGAGGTGGTGTCGATCCCGACCCACATGCCGCTCACCCGGGCCGACGAGGACGACGAGGTCTATCGCAGCACGGCGGAGAAGAACCGCGCCATCATCACCCAGATTAGGGACTGCTTCGAGCGCAAGCAGCCGGTACTGGTCGGCACCGTCTCGATCGAGAAGTCGGAGTCGCTTGCCGCTCAGCTCAAGGCCGAAAAGATCCCGCACAACGTGCTGAATGCCCGGTTCCACGAGCAGGAGGCGCATTTCATCGCCCAGGCCGGCCGGCCGGGTGCGGTCACCATCGCCACCAACATGGCCGGCCGTGGCACCGACATCCAGCTCGGCGGCAATTTGGAGATGCGCCTGGCCGACGAGGCGGCAAAGATCGAGGACGAGGCCGAACGAGCCAAGAAGACAGAGGCGGTCGAGGCCGAACTCGCCGCCGACCGGAAAGCGGTACTCGACGCCGGCGGCCTCTACGTAGTCGGCACCGAACGGCACGAGAGCCGGCGCATCGACAACCAGCTCCGCGGCCGCTCCGGCCGCCAGGGCGACCCGGGCCGCTCCAAGTTCTATCTGTCGCTCGAAGACGATCTGATGCGCATCTTCGCGTCGGAACGCCTGGACGGCATGCTGCAGCGGCTGGGGCTGAAGGACGACGAGGCGATCGTCCATCCCTGGATCAACAAGGCGTTGGAGAAGGCGCAGCAGAAGGTCGAGGCTCGCAATTTCGATATCCGCAAGAACCTGCTGAAGTTCGACAACGTGATGAACGATCAGCGCCGGTCGATCTACGAGGACCGCAAGGAGATCATGGCGGCCAAGGAGATCGCCTCGATGGTCACCGACATGCGCCATGAGGTGATCGAAGAAATGGTTTCCGAGGCGATTCCGAAGAACAGCTATGCCGAGCAGTGGGGAATCGAGGGGCTGAGCGTCCGCATCAAGGGTGTGCTCGGCCTCGACCTGCCGATCGCCGACTGGGCCAAGGAAGAAGGCATCGCCGAACCCGAGATCGAGGAGCGGGTGCGCGAGGCGGCGGACCGCAAGATGGCCGAGAAGGCCGCCAATTTCGGGCCGGACGTCATGCGCATGGTCGAGAAGAGCATCCTGTTGCAACTCCTCGATCAGGTCTGGAAGGACCATCTGTTGTCACTCGACCATCTGCGCCAGGGCATTTCGCTGCGCGCCTATGCCCAGCGGGACCCGCTGCGCGAATACCAGACCGAAGCCTTCGAATTGTTCCAATCCATGCAGGCGCGCCTGCGCGAGGCGGCGACCCAGCTTCTGAGCGTGGTCGAGATACAGGCCCGGCCGGATACGGTGGTCATGCATCCGCGTGCTCAGCAAATGCGGGAATCCCGCCAGGACCCGGCGGCGGTGGCCGAGCAGGCGCCGCAATCGGCCCAGGCCACCGGAACCTATGGCGGCGGTGTCTCGGCTTCGCCCCGTCCCGCCCCCGTTCGGCGCGCCAAGGCCAGCGGCCCAGCAGACCCCGCCAACCCGGCGAGTTGGGGCAAGGTCGCCCGCAACGCACCCTGCCCCTGTGGTTCGGGGAAGAAATACAAACACTGCCACGGCGCCGTCTGAAGCGACAAGGCCGTGGCGAACCTCAAGCGGCGGAGTCTTTCTCCGGCCCCGATTCGCGGCTGACCAGGCCGGGCCAGCGCAATGGCTTGGCATCGGCCTGCTGCCTTTCGCCCAGGGCGAAGGGTCGGTAGATCGCCGCCCCGATCAGCATGCCGACCCGATCGCCATCGGTGGCCAGCGGCAGCATCAGATGATCGACCGACCGGAAAGCACCGGCCCGATTGCGCGCCGGGCCGCAGACCAGGATCGGCCGGCCCAGACGGACCGCCCGAACCGCCTGTCGATAGAGGTCCGGCGCCGCGCTGTTCGCCAATTCGAGCAGCCGTAGCCCGGTGATGTCGCCGCCGTTGTTCGCCGCCACGGCGGTCCCGGCGAGGCGAAAGACCAGATCGAACGGGTCGCGCTGGACATCGATCAGGAACAGATGCGGCAGGAGCGACGGAATCTCGACCGGATCGATCGCGGCCCGGCGGGGGAACTTGCCGTCCCCGCGCTTGCCGTCCCAATAGGCGAACAGGCGCGACAGCACCGGCTCGATCAACTGGCTGGCCGATCCGATCGTCACGACCTCCTGAAACTGCGGCCGAACCCCGGTAAGCCCTCTACCCTCCACCGTCCGCACTTCGTGCATATGCCACCTTCGACATTCGGAGCCACAACATATTGTGTGGACTGTGAATCGAAACGGTTAACAAAGGATTACCGCAACCACCGCACGAGACATGCCGCGGCCGCGGCCGGCGAGCGGACGAAAAACCGGTACGAAAAGAAAACGAATCGGCGACGAATCGGGGCCTCGCGAGACGCCCAATGCGCGCCTCCGGACCGGCTAGATCAAGATCGCTTCAGATCGAACGATCTGAAGCGTGAATCTTAGTCACCTCAATAGACTAGAGGCTGATTCACGCATCGCACCGTTCCGGTGAGATGCGATCTGACTCTAGTGCAGGCCCTTGTCGCCCATGGCGAGGAACTTGTCGCGGCGGCCGGCGCGCAATGCGCCGCCGTCGACCGAGCGCAGATCGAACAGCGCCCGCTCGATGGCGTCGCCGACCGCCTCGATCACCTTGCCCGGATAGCGGTGGGCCCCGCCGATCGGCTCGCGGATCACCTCTTCGATCACGCCAAGCTGGCGCAGATCCTGCGCGGTCAGGCGGAGCGCCGTGGCCGCTGCGTGCGACTGCGCGGCGCTGCGCCACAGGAGGGACGCGCAGCCCTCGGGCGAGATCACCGAATAGATCGAGTGCTCCAGCATCAGCACCCTGT
>JABDIP010000356.1 GCA_013003675.1 Inquilinus sp. | reverse complement strand
TCGCTGACGAGCTGATCGAGCTGGCGGTCACCGCCCGCGACCTGTAGACCAAGCAGGCGGCGACACGGGCGCTGGACCGGGTGCTGCTGCGCGGCCACTACGCCATTCCGCATTGGAACAACGACCGGGCCTGGATCGCCTGGTGGGACCGCTTCGGCTTCCCGGAGAACCACCCGACCTATGATTTCGGCATGCCCAACACGATCGGCTTCCAGCCGACCTGGTGGATCGACCCGGTAAAAGACGCCCAGCTGGCGGAGGTACGGTAACCGATGCCGAGGCAGAGATCGCCGTCGACGTCGAAATGCGGTTGTCCGGCAGGCCGCCTCGGTGTCCGTGTCCTTGGCAAGGGCCCGGCGGACGCCACCGGCTTTGCGGCATTCGAGGAGTACTGGCAGTGCACATGACGACCTCGCATTCCAGGCACAATGACCGTGCCCTCGCAGGCCCCTCCGTGGTGCGGCGGCTGGCGTTGGTTGGCGGGGCAATGATGGCTTCGATTCTCGCGACCGGGTCTTTCGTCGGGACCGCTGGCGCAGAGGGGCGGGTGACCACCGCCCATGCCTTCGCCATGCACGGCGAGCCGCTGTACGGACCGGAATTCGCGCACTTCAACTACGTCGACCCCGAGGCGCCGAAGGGCGGCACCTTGAGGCTGTCGGCCTTTGGCGGTTTCGACAACCTCAACGGCTACATCCTGCGCGGCACGCCCGCGACCGGCCTCGCCTTTCTCTACGAGACGCTGACCGAGGGGTCGAGCGACGAGGCCTTCACCGAATACGGCCTGCTCGCCGAATCGATCTCGATCCCGGACGACCGGAGCTGGGTCGAGTTCCGCCTGCGTCCGGAGGCCCGCTGGCACGACGGGCGCCCGCTCACCGCCGAGGATGTGGTCTGGACCTTCGAGACTCTGACGACGAAAGGGCACCCGTTCTTCAGCAGCTACTATGCCGAGGTCGAGCGGGCGCTTGCCGTCGACGCCCACACCGTCCGATTCGAATTCGCGCGCGCCGGCAACCGCGAATTGCCGCTTATCATGGGCCAGTTGACGGTGCTGCCGAAGCACTATTGGGAGGGTCGCGATTTCGCGGCCACCACGCTCGACCCGCCGATCGGCAGCGGCCCCTATCGGATCGCCGATTTCGAGCCGGGGCGCTCGATCACCTACGAGCGCGTCGAGGACTGGTGGGGCGCCGAGCTGCCGATCAACCGCGGCCGGTACAATTTCGACCGCATCGCCTTCGACTATTACCGCGACCTCGAGATCATGTTCGAGGCATTCAAGGCGAAACAGTTCGACTTTCGCCTCGAGAACAGCGCCAAGCGCTGGGCCACCGGCTACGACATCCCGGCGGTGCGATCGGGAGAGATCGTCAAGGAGCTGATTCCGCACGAGGACCCACAGGGCATGCAGGGCTTCGTTTTCAACACGAGGCGCGAGCTGTTCGCCGACCCACTGGTACGCCGGGCCATCAACCAGTTGATGGACTTCGAGTGGATGAACCGGAACATATTCTTCGACCAGTATGTCCGTTCCGACAGCTACTTCTCCAACACCGAACTAGCCTCGCGCGGCCTGCCGGAGGGCGAGGAGTTGGCAATCCTCGAACGCTATCGCGGACGGGTACCCGACGCGGTGTTCAGCGAGCCGTTCCGGCTGCCGGAGACCGACGGCAGCGGGAATATCCGCAGCAATCTGCGCCGGGCCTTGGGCCTGCTGCGCGAGGCCGGCTGGGAGGTGCGCGACGGCGTGCTGCGCAACACATCGACCGATGCCACGTTCGAATTCGAGGTGCTGCTTGTGCAGGCCGATTTTGAGCGGGTCGTACAGCCCTTCGCCCGCAACCTGGAGCGCGCCGGCATCAAGGTGACCATCCGCGTCGTCGACAGTTCGCAGTATCAGAACCGAGTCGACGGCTACGATTTCGACATGGTCGTCGGCAGTTTCGGCCAGTCGTTGTCGCCGGGCAACGAGCAGTTGGACTTCTGGGGCTCCAGCAGGGCGGACGTGCCCGGCAGCCGTAACCTGGTCGGCATCAATGATGCGGTCGTCGACGAACTGATCGACCTGATCATCACCGCCCCCGACCGCGAGAGCCTGATCCAACGGACCCGCGCCCTGGACCGGGTATTGCTGTGGGGCGACTATCTCGTCCCGCACTGGCACATCGCCAGCTATAGGGTCGCCTATCGCGACTTTCTCCGCCGACCGGACACGCCGGCCCGTTACGGCTTGCCCTACGCCACCACGTGGTGGATCGACCCCGCGTTCCACGCGGCAATCGACAGCGGCCGTTCCGCATCACAGTGAAAGCCGGGACGACGGCGGGACGACCGAACGCTAGACCGTAAAGGCTGGAGAAACAGTGCTCGCCTATATCATCCGCCGATTGCTGCTGATCGTCCCGACCCTGTTCGGGATCATGGTGATCAATTTCGTCGTCATCCAGTTCGCCCCCGGTGGACCGGTGGAGCAGATGATCGCGCAAATCCAGGGCACCGCGACAAGCGCCACGAGCCGGTTCTCCGGCGGCGGCGAGGGCGGCGATTTCGAGCGGGCGGCCGACCCTACCGCCCTGGAAGGCGGCACCACCAGCAAGTACCGCGGCGCCCAGGGCCTGGACCCGGAATTCATCGCCGAGATCGAGAAGATGTTCGGCTTCGACAAGCCGGCGCATGAGCGCTTCTTCCTGATGCTCGGCAACTACGTGAGGTTCGATTTCGGCCAGAGCTATTTCCGCGACCGCGAGGTGATCGACCTGATCGTCGACAAGATGCCGGTGTCGATCTCGCTCGGTCTATGGACCACGCTGCTGGTCTATCTGGTGTCGATCCCGCTGGGGATCCGCAAGGCGGTCAAGGATGGCTCGCGGTTCGACGTGTGGACCAGCGGCGCGATCATTGTCGGCTATGCCATACCGGGTTTTCTGTTCGCCGTCCTGCTGGTGGTGCTGTTCGCCGGCGGCCGCTATGTGGACTGGTTCCCGCTCCGCGGCCTGACCTCCGACAATTGGGAGACGCTGAGTTGGCCGGCACGGGTGATCGACTATTTCTGGCACATCGCCCTGCCGATCACGGCGATGGTGGTCGGCGGCTTCGCCACCTTGACCATGTTGACCAAGAACTCGTTCCTCGACGAGATCAACAAGGTCTATGTGCTGACCGCGAAGGCGAAGGGTCTAGGCGACAAGCAGGTGCTCTACGGCCACGTCTTTCGCAACGCGATGCTGATCGTCATCGCCGGTTTTCCCAGCGCCTTCATCGGCGTGCTGTTCACCGGCGCGATGCTGATCGAGGTGATCTTCTCGCTCGACGGGCTCGGGCTGTTGGGTTTCGAGGCGGCGATCAACCGCGACTACCCGATCATGTTCGGCACGCTGTTCATGTTCTCGCTGCTCGGCCTGCTGCTCGGATTGCTGGGTGACGTGATGTACACGGTGATCGATCCGCGGATCGATTTCGAAGCGCGACGGGTCTGAGGGCGGCGACGATGAAGCCTTCGAGACAGCCCCCGCCCGCCGCGCGGTCGCCAGCGACGGAGGATCGCTTCCTCGGCCTGCGCATTTCGCCGATCAACCAGCGGCGCCTGCACAATTTCACGGCCAACCGCCGCGCGTTCTGGTCGCTGTGGGTCTTCCTGGCCCTTTTCGTGCTGGCCCTTGCCGCGGAATTCATCGCCAACGACAAGCCGCTGCTGGTGCGTTTCGACGGCGAATTCTATGTGCCGGTTTTCGCTTCCTATCCGGAGACCGCATTCGGCGGCGAATTCGAGACCGAAGCGTCCTATCGGGACCCCTTTGTCGTCGACCTGATCGAGGAGAAGGGCTGGATCGTCTGGCCGCCGATCCCCTTCTCGTACAAGACCATCAATTACAGCCTGTCGCAGCCGGCACCCTCGCCGCCCGATTCGGTCAACTGGCTGGGCACCGACGACCAGGGCCGCGACGTGGCGGCGCGGGTGATCTACGGCTTTCGCATCTCGGTGCTGTTCGGGCTGATCCTGACCGGTTTCAGTTCGCTGTTCGGCATCGCCGCGGGCGCCGCGCAAGGCTATTTCGGCGGGCTGCTGGACCTGTTCTTCCAGCGGTTCATGGAAATCTGGTCGAGCATGCCGACGCTCTATCTGCTGATCATCATGGCCAGCATCATCACCCCCGGTTTCTGGACCCTGCTGATTCTGCTTCTGCTGTTCAGTTGGATGGCGCTGGTCGGGGTGGTGCGGGCGGAGTTCCTGCGCGCCCGCAATCTCGACTATGTCAGGGCGGCCCGCGCGCTGGGCCAGCCGGACCGGGTGATCATGTTCAAGCACGTGCTGCCGAACGCCATGGTCGCCACCGTCACCTTCATGCCGTTCATCCTCAACGGCTCGATCACCACCCTGACCAGCCTCGACTTCCTCGGCTTCGGCCTGCCGCCGGGCTCGCCCTCGCTCGGCGAGCTGCTGCAGCAGGGCAAGTCGAACCTGCAGGCGCCGTGGCTCGGCTTTACCGCCTTCTTCTCGATCGCCATCATGCTCAGCCTGCTGGTCTTCATCGGCGAGGGCGTGCGCGATGCCTTCGATCCGCGCAAGACGCTGGGGCCGATGTCGAAAAAGGACGCCGGGCCGGCGGAAGCAAAGGCGCCCGAACCCGAAACCAAGGCGGCGGCCGAATGACCGACTCCCCCGTGACCCTGGACGGCAAGGCGAAGACCGGCGGCGGTGGCAGCGAGACATTGCTGACGGTCGACGGGCTGTCGGTCGATTTCCGGGTGCCCGGCGGCGCCGTTCACGCGGTGCGCGACGTGTCGTTCTCGCTGGCCAAGGGCGAGACGCTGGCGCTGGTCGGCGAGAGCGGCTCGGGCAAGTCGGTGACGGCGCTCTCGATCCTGCAGCTGCTGCCCTATCCGATGGCCAGCCACCCGTCCGGCAGCGTCCGCTTCCGTGGCCGCGAGATGGTCGGCGCCGGCGAGCGCACCCTGCGCGAGGTGCGCGGCAACGCCGTCTCGATGGTGTTCCAGGAGCCGATGACCTCGCTGAACCCGCTGCACACGGTGGAGAAGCAGATCAGCGAGGTGCTGTTCATCCACAAAGGGCTGGACCGCGCCCGGGCCCGCGCCCGGGTGCTGGAGCTGTTGCGGCTGGTCGGCCTGCCGGATGCGGACAAGCGGCTGACCGCCTTTCCGCACGAACTGTCGGGCGGCCAGCGCCAGCGGGTTATGATCGCCATGGCGTTGGCCAACGAGCCGGAGGTGCTGATCGCCGACGAGCCGACCACGGCGCTCGACGTCACCATCCAGGCGCAGATCCTGGAACTGCTGCAGGATCTGCAACGCCGCTTCGGCATGGCGCTGCTGCTGATCACCCACGACCTCGGCGTGGTGCGCAAGATGGCCGACACGGTCTGCGTCATGCAGCACGGCGCGATCGTCGAGCAATCGCCGTCCGAGCCGTTGTTCGCCGCGCCCCAGCACCCCTATACCAGGATGCTGCTGGCCTCGGAGCCGAAGGGCGCGCCGGCCCGGCCGCCGGCGAACGCCGCGGAGGTGATGCGCGGCAGCGAGATCAAGGTCTGGTTCCCGATCAAGAAGGGCGTGCTGCGCCGCACCGTCGACCATGTGAAGGCGGTCGACGGCATCGATTTGACCGTGCGCGAGGGCCACACCGTCGGCGTCGTCGGCGAGAGCGGCTCGGGCAAGACGACGCTGGGTCTCGCCCTGCTGCGGCTGATCGGCAGCCAGGGCGACATCCGCTTCAAGGGCGAAACCATCCAGGGGCTGCAGTTCAAGGAGCTCCGGCCGCTGCGCCGCGAGATGCAGGTCGTCTTCCAGGACCCCTACGGCTCGCTCTCGCCGCGCATGTCGGTCGCCGAGATCGTCGCCGAGGGGCTGAAGGTGCACGGCATCGGCGCCGACGCCGCCGAGCGCGAGGACATGATCGTCGACGTGCTGCGCGAGGTCGGCATCGACGCCGACACGCGGCACCGCTATCCGCACGAATTCTCCGGCGGCCAGCGCCAGCGCGTCGCCATCGCCCGGGCGATGGTGCTGAAGCCGCGCTTCGTGGTGCTCGACGAGCCGACCTCGGCGCTCGACATGTCGGTGCAGGCGCAGATCGTCGACCTGCTGCGCGACCTGCAGGAGAAGCACCGGCTGGCCTATCTGTTCATCAGCCACGATCTGAAGGTGGTGCGGGCGCTGTCCGACGAGGTGATCGTCATGAAGGACGGCCGCGTCGTCGAGCATGGCAGCCGCGACCGCATCTTCGACGACCCGCGCGAGCCCTATACCAAGGCGCTGCTGAAGGCCGCCTTCGAGATCGCCACCTACGAGGCGGGCGTGGTCAGCACCTGACGGCGGCCGGGGGCCACGAACCGGCGCGGCGTCCCGGACCGGTTGGGCGGCCCCGGTCCCGGCTTAGACGATAACGGCCCTTGCCCGGACCCGCGATCGGCCCGACATTGCATGGCGACAGGGCAGGCACGACCGAGGGTGGGGGCATGGTTCCGTTGACGGCGGTGCGCGACTTCCTGCGGCTGGAGGCGGCCGGCGGGATCGTCCTGGTGGCGACGGCCGCGCTGGCCATCCTGCTGGCCAACTCGCCGCTCGCCTGGCTCTATGACGGGCTGCTCGAGACCCCGGTGGCGGTGCAAATCGGCGCGCTGTCGCTGGCCAAGCCGCTGCTGCTGTGGATCAACGACGGCATGATGGCGGTGTTCTTCTTCCTGGTCGGGCTGGAGATCAAGCGCGAGTTCCTCGAGGGCGAGCTGTCCTCGACGAGCCAGGCGGCGCTGCCGGCGATCGGGGCGGTGGGCGGCATGGTGGTGCCGATCGCGGTCTTCCTCGCCTTCAACGCCGGCGACCCGCTGGCGGCACGCGGCTGGGCGATCCCGGCGGCGACCGACATCGCCTTCGCGCTGGGCGTGCTGGCCCTGGTCGGCGCGCGGGCGCCGGCGGCGCTGAAGCTGTTCCTGCTGGCCCTGGCGATCATCGACGATCTGGGGGCGATCCTGATCATCGCGCTGTTCTATGCCGCCGACCTGTCGCTGTTGTCGCTCGGGCTCGGGCTGATCGGGCTTGGCGTGCTGACGGCGCTGAACCGGGCCGGGGTGATCCGCATCGCGCCCTATGTGCTGGTCGGCATCGTGGTCTGGGTCTGCGTGCTGAAATCGGGCGTGCACGCCACCCTGGCCGGGGTGGCGGTGGCGTTCTGCGTGCCGCTCGGCGATCGCCGCGGCGGCGAGGCGTCGCCGCTGAAGGAGTTGGAGCACATGCTGCACCCCTGGGTCGCCTTCGGCATCCTGCCGGTGTTCGCCTTCGCCAATGCCGGCGTCTCGCTGGCCGGGCTGTCCTTCGCCGATCTGCTGGCGCCGCTGCCGCTCGGCATCGCCGCAGGGCTGTTCCTCGGCAAGCAGGCGGGCGTGCTCGGCTTCGTCTATGGCGGGGTGCGGCTGGGCTGGTGCCGGCTGCCGCCGGGCACCCATTGGCTGCATTTCTACGGCGTGGCGCTGCTGACCGGGATCGGCTTCACCATGAGCCTGTTCATCGGCACCCTGGCCTTCACCGACGGCGCCTTCGCCGCGGAGGTCAGGATCGGCGTGATCGGCGGCTCGATCCTGTCGGCCGCGCTCGGCTTCGCGGTGTTGCGCTTCGTCGCCCCGCGGGCCGTCCCGGCAACCATGCCCGCCGGCTGAACCGGCGGTGCCGGGGCGGCGTCACATGTTGGCATGCTCTTCGATGAATCTTTCCAGGTCGACGACGACCACCCGCCATTCCTTGCCGAACTTGACCGCCCGCAGATGGCGGTCGCGGATCCAGACGCGCACGGTCGCTTCCTTCACCTGAAGCTTGTCGGCCACGTCCCTGACGGTCAGCAGCGGCTCGCGTAACATTGTTAAGGCCTGCTCTCCAATTCGGATTCATAGTATTGCAGAAAATTACATTTTTTTCAACATGTTAACCATTAATCTATCGTTTCTGCCTGTAGTTCGAGCGCGACGAATCACCCGAGAAACGCGAGTGGCATCGGCCGCCACCCGGCTCCCGATGCGCGGGAATCGCGATCGGGACGCCGGCTCGCACGGGCGGTTGCTCCGGCGCCGGCGTTGCGCGACTCTGCCGGCATGACGCTGCTGTTCGCCACCGATTTCGACAACCCACGCGACTGGGTCCCGGCGCTGAAGGCCGAAATGCCGGAGCTGGAGGTCCGTGTCTGGCCCGAGCTGGGCAACCCCGCCGACATCCGCTATGCGCTGACCTGGAATCCCAGGCCGGGGCTGCTCGCCAGCCTGCCGAACCTGCGGGCGATCTTCTCGCTCGGCGCCGGGGTCGACGGCATCCTGGCCGACCCGACGCTGCCGCCAGCGATCCCGCTGGTCCGCATGGTCGACGACAGCCTGACCGAGGGCATGGTCGAATACGTGGTCTGGCAGGTGCTGGCCTGGCACCGCCAGCACGAACCCTATCGCGCCCAGCAGCGCAAGGCGCTGTGGCGGCCGCTGCCGCAGAAGCTGGCGCGCGAGCGGCGGGTCGGCGTGATGGGGCTGGGCGAGTTGGGGCAGGCCTGCGCGCGGGCCCTGGCGGCGCTCGATTTCGACGTCGCCGGCTGGAGCCGGACCCGGAAAAGCGTCGACGGCGTCGACTGCGGCGCCGGGCCGAAAGGGTTCGACCGCTTCCTCGCCCGGTCGGAAATCCTGGTCTGCCTGCTGCCGCTGACCGACGACACGCGCGGCATACTGAACGCGGCCAACTTCGCCAGGCTGCCGGCCGGCGCCTTCGTCATCAACGCGGCGCGCGGCGGCCATCTGGTCGAGGCCGATCTGCTGCCGGCGTTGCGCGACGGCCATCTGGCCGGCGCGGCGCTGGACGTCTTCGCCGACGAGCCGCTGGCCCGCGACCACCCGTTCTGGCAGGACCCGCGCATCGCCGTCACCCCGCACGTCGCCAGCCTCACCCACGCCCGCACCGCGGCGAAAAGCGTCGCCGCCAACATCCGCCGCGCCGAGGCCGGCGAGCCGCTCGACAATCTTGTCGACCGCAAGCGGGGGTACTGATCGACACAGGTGCCGGCTGGAGCGGCCGGGATCGGAACTTTCCCCCACCGATCGGCAGACTGATCCCGCCGCCATCCGACACCAGCGAACCTGGAGAGGGACCGCATGACCGACGAATTGAGACCTCCGGCGCTCGATCCGGATTCGGTGGCGCGACGCGCCGGATCGAGCTATCCCGCGCCCTTCGACCGACCCTGCACGACGCGTGAGCGACGCGCGCTCGGCGATGCGCTGGGGCTGGGCCATTTCGGCGTCAACCTGCTGACCTTGCCGCCCGGCGCCTGGTCGGCACAGCGACACTGGCACGAGAACGAGGACGAGTTCGTGTACGTGTTGGAGGGCGAGGTCGTGCTGATCACCGACGCCGGCGAGCAGCGGCTGACGCCCGGGATGGCGGCCGGCTTCCCCGCCGGCCACCGCGACGGCCACCATCTGGTCAACCGCTCGGCGCGGCCGGCAATCGTGCTCGAGGTCGGCACGCGCGCCGCCCGCGACCGCGTCGAGTACCCGGACATCGACCTGACCTTCGAGGCGAGCGGCGGCACCGATCGCTTCCTGCACAAGGACGGCCAGCCCTACTGAGGGGCGGCGATCGGACAGCATCCCGGCCGCGACGTGGCAGTCCTTGCGCTGTACCCGGCCTATCCGCCGATCCGCCGCACCGCGGTGATGCCGCGGCCGTCGGATTGACCACGGACGATCTCCACCACCCGCGCCAGCGGGTCGACCGAGACCCACATCTCGGTGGCGTTGGCGTGCACGAGGTTCGTCTCGTCGACCATCAGGCCGCAATGGCCGGGAAAGGTGACGAGGTCGCCGCGCCGGTACGGGCCGTCCAGCGGGGCCACCGCGCCGACCGCCTCTTCCTGCATGTAGCTGTCGCGCGGGCACCGGATACCGGCCTCCGCCAGGGCGACCTGGACCAGTCCGGAACAGTCGATGCCGAGCGCCGAGCGGCCGCCCCAGAGATAGGGCACGCCGAGGAACCGCAAGGCCGTCGCCACCGGGTCCGCAGCCACCGCATCGAGCGCGGCGAGCGCCACCGTCGCCACCCAGCCGCCGGCGGCGAGCCGGGAATAGCGGCCCTCCTCGCCGACGATCGCGACGCGGGAGCCGAGGCTGAACGAGTCGAGCGGCGGGGTCTTCAGATCGGCGGCCGGGAAGACCAGGGCGCGCAGGGCGCCGATCCGGTGGGTGGCGGCGACCGGCGGCGCCGACAGCCGGTCGAGCGGCGCATAGCCCACATAGTCGTCGACCGTCGATTGCCCCCAGGCCCAGCCGGCGGCCTGCTCATAGACCAGGAACCCCTCGCCCATCAGCAATTCGGATACCTGTCTGCTGTCGGCATCCGGCCGCTCGCGCAGGGGGACCGTGCCGCGCGCCGCCTGGAACCGGTCGCCCTCGACGAACCGCGCCGCCTCGACCACGCCGCGCAGCGCAGCGGCGGCAAGGTCGGGCCGGTAGGCGTTGATGTTCGGGTCGGGCGGGACAGCCATGGTTATTTCGCGCGCCGGCCGCCATCGATGACCAGCTCGGCGAATTCGCTCAGATAGACCGAGCCTTTGACGGTGCGCTGGACCAGCACGTTGCGGCGGTCCGTCTCGTCCTGCTTGCGGCGCGCGAAGCCGAGCTCGCCGAGCCGGTCGAGCGCCCGGGTCACCGCCGGTTTCGAGACGTTGAGCGCCTGGGCCAGGCCGCGCACCGTATGCGGCGGCTCGGTCAAATAGACGGTGAGCAGGATCGCCATCTGCCGCGCCGACAGGTCGGGTCCGTCGCGGCGCACAGATTCGACCAAGGCATGGCGCCAGAGATCCAAGGCGCCGGCAGTGTTGAGGGTATCGGTCATGCTGCCCCGTTGCGAAAGCGGAACGATCCTGCACGTCCGACCGACGCAGCGCAACGTCCCGCGCGACAGCCGGGTTTTTGAAGGAGTTCCTTTAAGAAACCGCCAATGCCGCCTTCGGCCGCGTCAGGATTCGATTTCGCCGATCTTGGCCGCTCCACTCGCACCGTCATCGCGAGCCGCAGGCGTGGCGATCCAGAGCGGCCA
>JABDIP010000351.1 GCA_013003675.1 Inquilinus sp. | reverse complement strand
GCAAGTCGAGCCGCCGTGCGGTCATTCGCGTCACCGATACCGGGATCGGCATGCGCCAGAAGGACATCCCGACGGCGATGTCGATGTTCGGGCAGATCGACAGCACCCTGGCCCGCAAATACGAGGGCACCGGGCTCGGCATCCCGCTCTCGAACGCCATCGTCGATCTGCATAGCGGCAAACTCGACATCGAGAGCCGCCTGGGCGAAGGCACAATCGTCACGATTACCCTGCCGCTGGCACGCGGACGGCGAAGCGCGGAGCAGGGCGACGACGACACGACGGCCGGAGTGGCTGCCGCCGAATAGGCACGGCAGGACAGGGGCGGTGGCACGACTGTCCGAATTCCGATGACACGGTCCAGCCATCGATCCTCGATGCAGAATTGCAGCGGCGACAGACTCAGATCTGCATTCCCTTAGACTACAAAGCAAAACAATAGACTTGGCACTGAGTTCAACTGCTCGCAATTGGCGATGCTGGAGCGAAACCGAATCAACAAAAAAGAAAACGGATAGCCGAACTTGAGAAATCTAAGTCCCGGCGCGAACTACTCCATCCAGAATTATTTCTCTATTAACCATACAAGACGTACGACCGAACAAGCCGAAGCGACATATTGGCTCTATCTGCGATGACAGGGATCTGCTGTCCAGCACCGGAAGCTGCAGCCACGGCAACCGCAGAGCCGGCGCCCCGATCCGCGGTGCCACGGTCGCTTGCCAAGAAACGGGCGGCCTTGTTCGTCCACGAACGGAAAGCGCCATGATTTTCGACTGGTTTATCCTACCTGGCGATGCGGCGGTGGAACCGGTCGAATACTCCTACGCCTATGGGTACGTTGTCCTTTCCTACCTTGTGGCGGCCCTGTCCTCGTTCACGGCATTCCATCTCCTGCAAAGGGTGATTGCCGCCTCGACGCGTTCCGCCACGATGGTCTGGCTCGCCGCCGGCGCAGCGTCGATGGGTTGCGGCACCTGGTCGATGCACTTCCTCGGCATGCTGGCGGTGCAAATGCCGCATGTCATGCGCTATGACGCCTTCCTGACGGGTCTTTCCGTCGTTCTCGCCATCGCAGCCAGTGCCGTCGCTTTCCAGTTCGCCCGCGAGGCCACGACGCGGGTCTCGCGGCTCGTCGTGGCCGGGACACTACTCGGTCTCGGCATCGGCGCAATGCACTACACCGGCATGGCCGCCATGCGGATGGACAGCCTCGTCCGCTATCACCCGAGCCTCTTCCTGGCATCGATCGGCGTCGCAGTCGCCCTGTCCACGCTCGCTCTCAGACTGATGCTCTACGGGGTGCACACGACGGGAGGAAGCCGCCGGCTACGCCAGGTCGGAACCGCCGCGATCATGGGTCTCGCGATCACCCTCATGCACTACACCGGCATGGCGGCAACCGAATTCATCCCGGCCGTCGATCACGCTCCAGTCGAGGGCATTGCCATCAATGGGCAACTGATGTCGTTCGCGATCATCGTCGGCTGCCTCACCGTATTTGCCGCGGTTTCGCTTGCCGCACTCGTCGACCGGCGAATGAAGGCCGCCGGTGACGCCCTGCAAAACAGCGGGCGCGTTCTGCGCGCCATCATCGACACGGCGTCGGACGGCATCGTCACAATCGACGCAATTGGCAACGTTCGCACGATGAACGCCGGGGCCGAACGCATCTTTGGCTATCGGGCCGAGGAAATCGTCGGCCGCAGCATCGTGCCACTCATTTCCGCCTTCGGGGGCGGCGATGGAAGCTTCGATGCGTCCGGGTACCTTCATGACGAGACAGACAAGATCGATGTCAGCCATCAGGCAACCGGCCACTGCAAGGATGGCGGAACGGCGCTGCTGGAGTTCGCGGTCAGCAAAATGAACATCGGCGGCCAGGCGATGTTCACCGCCATCATCCGCGACGTGACCAAGCGCCAGATGGCCCACGACGAACTGGCGCGGAGCGCGGCAAAGTTACGGGCGAACCAGCAACATCTGACCGCCATCATGAATTCGGTCGTCGAGGCGGTGATCAGCATCGACGAGGCCGGCATCATCCAGTCCTTCAACTCAGCGGCGGAGCGGACATTCGGGTATTCGGTATCCGAGGCGGTCGGACAGAACGTCGGCATCCTGATGCCGGATCCGCACCGGGAAAAGCATGACGGCTATATCGAGAGATTCATCGATACCGGCGAAGCCACCGTCATCGGGAAGCATCGTGAGTTCGTCGGCCGGCGCAGGGACGGCAGCGAATTCCCGATCGAGATCACCGTCAACTGGATGGACGTCGGCGGCAGCGTGATGTTCGTCGGCGTCTGCCGCGACATCACGCTGCGCAAACAGGCGGACGCGGAGCGGGCATCGCTTGAGAAAGAATTGCAGCAGGCGCAGAGGATGGAGTCGCTCGGCACGCTGGCAGGCGGCGTCGCGCACGAGATCAACACGCCCGTGCAATACGTCAGCGACAATACCCGCTTCCTGCAGACCGCGCTGGCCGACCTCGGCACCGTGCTCCAGAAATACGATCGTCTGGCAAAGGAATCCTTGACCGGCGAGACACTGGCCGCGGCGATCGCCGACGCGAAATCTTCCGCCGAGGCCGCCGATCTGGACTTCCTGATCGAGGAGATCCCCACGGCAATCGAGCAATCGCTCGAAGGGATCGACCGTATCAGCGAGATCGTGCGAGCGATCAAGGAGTTCTCGCATCCGCAAAGCAAGGACAAGACCCCGACCGACATCAACCATGCAATCGCGACCACGATCACCGTGTCGCGCAATCAGTGGAAATACTCAGCCGAACTCAAGACCGATTTCGACTCCTCACTGACCGACGTGCCCTGCCTCCCCGGCGAATTCAACCAGGTCATCCTCAACCTGATCATCAACGCGGCACACGCCATCGAGGATACAGGCAAGCAGGGACGCATTGTCGTGACGACGCGTCGCCACGATTCCTGGGCTGAGATCGGCGTCAGCGATACCGGAGCCGGCGTCGCACCTGAAAATCTCCGCAAGGTCTTCGACCCGTTCTTCACGACCAAGGATCCGGGCAAGGGCACCGGACAGGGATTGGCGATCTCGCACAACATCATCGTCACGAAGCATGGCGGCTCGATCGCCATAAAGTCACAGCCTGGCGAGGGAACGACGGTGACCATTCGGCTGCCTCTGGGCGATGCCGACAAAGAAACCGCGGTGGCATGATGAAACCCGTCGTCCTTTTCGTCGATGACGAGCCGCACCTGCTCCACGGGCTTCGCCGCAACTTACGCTCGATGCGGGACCGCTGGGACATGCACTTCGCGGAAGGTGGCCGGGAAGCGTTGGTGCGAACCGATCAGGGCCGCATCGACGTGATCATCTCCGACATGCGCATGCCTGGCATGGACGGCGCGGAGTTGCTGTCCGCCATAGCGGACCGCCAACCCCGAACGATCCGCTTCGTCCTTTCAGGCCAGACGGAGGAAAGCGACGCGTTCCGGCTCATCGGCATCAGCCATCAATTCCATTCCAAACCTTGCGAAACCGAGACGCTGATCGCCGCGATAGATCGGACGCTGCAATTCCGCGACGCGGTGTCGGACGAGACGCTGCAAACCCGCGTCAGCAGCCTGCAACGACTGCCTTGCTCGCAGGCCAACTTCGATGCGCTGATCGCCGAGACCGGAGTCTCGGACCCGTCGGCGGAACGATTGGCCGCAATCGTGGCCAGCGACATGGCGCTAGCCGCCCGGTTCCTGCAGATCGCCGGCTCCGGCTATTTCGGCGTCGGCGACTTCGAGCCGACTTTCACCCAGGCGATCGGCATGCTCGGTGTCGAGCGCATCGCGAGAATTGCCTCCAACGAGGATATGTTCCTCAGACTTCCGTCATCGGAGTCGGGCGGTGGCCGTCTCGACAGGCTCGTGCAGCACGGCGTCGTCTGCTCCCAGGCCGCCAGGGCCGTCGCCGTCGCTGCGGAATCCGATCCGGAGTCGATCGAAGCCGCCACCGTGGCCGGCTTGCTTCACGACATCGGCTATCTGGCGCTGAGCGACGGCAGCGACCGCGCCTCCGATGGGAGCGACATCGGAGGATATGGGCAGGAACGGAGATCGCTCGGCTCCGAACGGAGCGAATACGGGTCGGATCACGCAGCGGTCGGCGCCTATCTCGCGGCGCTCTGGGGCCTGTCCGAGGCGGTCGTCAAGGCCATAGCGCATCACCATGCGCCGAGTGCCTATGCCGGACGCCCATTCGCCGCACTGACCGCCGTTCACGCCGCTGAGTGCATCATCGAGGCGCGCTTTCGACCGGCAGAGAACCGATCGGCCGTCGACAGGATGGACCGCGATTATCTGGCCGCCGCCGGCGTACAGGATCGGGTCGCCGGTTGGGTCAGTCAGCTGAGTACGTCACGGTTTGCGGAGCAGGCTCCATGACCAGGAAACTGTTGCTCGTCGACGACGACCCCAACCTGCTGTCGGGAATGCGGCGACAACTCGCGCGGGACTACGAACTCAGCACGGCCGCCGGCGGCAAGCCCGGTCTGGAAACCTTGGCCAAGGAAGGTCCGTTCGCCGTTGTCATCAGCGACATGCGGATGCCGGAGATGGACGGCGTCGAGTTCCTCCGCGAGGTCAAGCGACGCCATCCCGATACCGTGCGGATCATGCTGACCGGCAATGCCGACCAACAAACGGCGATCGATGCGGTCAACGAGGGAAGCGTATTCCGCTTTCACAACAAACCGTGTCCGGTCGAGAACCTCAAAGCGACCATCGAAGCGGCGCTGGAGCACTACCGGCTGATCACGGCTGAGCGCCTGCTTCTCGAGCAGACGCTGGCGGGCAGCATCAAGGTGCTCGTGGATGTGCTCTCCATCCTCGACCCGGAGGCGTTCGGCAAGACCGTGCTGCTGCGGGAACGGGTCAAGGCCCTGGCTGGGCATCTGAAGCTGGCCGACGCATGGCAGTTGGACATCGCCGCGATGTTGTCGTCGATCGGGCAGATAACGCTGCCCGCGGAAACGCAGGCCAAGATCAGGGCGGGCTCGGCGCTGTCGTCACCGGAAAAGGAGATGGTCGACCGCACGCCGGAGAACGGCAGGAACCTGCTCGCCAATATTCCGCGGCTCGAAAAGGTCGGCAACGCCATCTATTACCAGAACAGGGGATACGACGGCACCGGCTTCCCCGACGGCGGAAGTGCCGGCCCGGATATACCGATTGGTGGGCGGATTTTACGGGTGCTGCTCGATCTGGAACGCTTGGAAACCCGCAATGGTTCCACCGAAGGCGCCTTTGCCCAACTGGAGTGCAACCGCCAGTTCTACGACCCTGGCGTCCTCGCTGCCGCGCATGCCTGTATCGTGGCCAGGCACGGTGTCGAGCCGGCGTTGGAAACACGCGACATACCGCTGGATTTCCTCCGCGCCGGCGATGTCCTGGTCGATGGCATCAGGGTCGCAAGCGATACTCTGTTGCTTCCCGCCGAGCATGTCATCTCGCAAACCGATATCGAACGCCTCCGCAACAAGCGGCTGATCGTCAAGCTCGTCGAACCGATCGGTATCCGTCGTCGCGTGGCCGCCCCCGCTCAAGAGGGCCCATCGCAGGAAGCCGGCCACGGCTAGATCAATAAAAACTAGAGGCTGGTTCACGCATCACACCGTTCCGGTGAGATGCGATCAGGCTCTAGCGATCCCGCCGCCGTTTGCCGCCCCAGGGGAAGACCGCGCCGAACAGGGCCGCGAGGGCCGGCAGGACGAGGATCGCGGCGGCCATGTTCACCAGGAACATGAAGGCGAGCAACACTCCCATATCGGCCTGGAACTTGAGGTCGGACCACGCCCAGGTGCTGACCGCCGCGGCCAGGGTAAGGCCGGTGACCAGGACCGCGCTGCCGGTTTCGCGCAGGGTCATCAGATAGGCCTCGGGCAGCGACAGGCCGTGCTCGTCGAGATGGACCTTCAGCCGGCTGAAGATGTAGATGCCGTAGTCCACGCCGATGCCGACGCCGAGCGCCGCGACGGGCAGGGTCGAGACCTTGAGCCCGATGCCGACCCGCGCCATCAGCGCATAGCACAGCACCGAGACCAGGCTGAGCGGCAGCACGGTGCACAGGGTGGCGCGGATCGAGCGGAAGGTCAGCAGGCAGAGCACGACGATCGCGCCATAGACCCACAGCAGGATGCCGAACTGCGCCTCGGCCACCGCCTCGTTGGTCGCCGCCATCACGCCGACATTGCCGGTGGCAAGGCGGAACTGAACGGTGTCGGAAGGGTTGGCGGCAAGATAGGCGGCATGGGCCTCGACCACCCGCCGCAGGGTCTCGGCCTTATGGTCCTCGGTGAACACCAGCACCGGCATCACCGAGCAATCGGCGTTGAGCAGGCCGGTCGAGGTCTCCACCGGCGTGACGGCGCGGACCAGGACGAACTGGTCGCGCGGCAGCACCCGCCAGTTCAGATTGCCCTCGTTCCAGCCGGCGTTGATGATCTTCATCGCCGCCGGTAGCGACAGGGTCGACTGCACGCCCGGTATGTTGCGCATGTGCCATTCGAAATCGTCGATCTGCCGCACGATCTCATGGTCGATGCAGCCATCCGGCCGGCCCTCGGCGATCACCTGGATGACGTCGACGCCGATCGCGAAGCGGGCGGTGATCGCCAGGGTATCCTGGTTGTAGCGGCTGTCGGGCCAGAGTTCCGGTACGCCCTGTTGCTGGTCGCCGATCGGCACCTCGCGCCCTTCCCACAGGCCCCAGCCCAGCAGGCCAACGGCGATCGCGACTGTTGGCAGCGCCACCCTGATTTCGGCGAAACGCGCCAGCAGCCGCCACAGACGATCGCGGCTTTCGATCACCTTGCCGATCCGCGCGCGATAGCCGTCATCGAGCCTGAGATAGCTCAGCAGCACCGGCAGCAGGAACAGGTTGGTCAGGATGATGACGGCGACACCCAGGCTGGCGGTGACCGCCAGTTCCTGGATGATCGGGATCTCGATCAGCAGGATGGTCAGGAAGCCGGCGGTGTCGGTGGCCAGCGCGACGCTGCCGGGGATGAACAGCCGGCGAAAGCAGGTCTGCGCCGCCGCCTTGCAGCTATCGCCGCCGCACACATGGCTCTTCAGCGCGTTGATCATCTGCACGCCATGCGACACGCCGATGGCGAAGACCAGGAACGGCACCAGGATCGACAACGGATCGATGCCGAATCCGAACAGCACCAGAAGGCCGAGTTGCCAGATCACCGCCACCAGCGAGCAGACCAGCGGCAACACGGTGAGGCGCACGGAGCGGCAGTAGAGATAGACCAGCACCGCCGTCAGCACGAGGGCGCCGGCGAAGAACAGCAGCACGCCGGTGGCGCCCTCGGCGATGTCGCCGACCACCTTGGCGAAGCCGATGATGTGCACGTCGACCGCTTCGCTGCGGTATTTGTCGCGGATCTGCTCCTCGAGCTGGCCGGCGACCGCCAGATAGTCGAGCTTCTCGCCGGTGCGCGGATCGCGCTCCAGAAGCTGCGCGCTGACGATGGCGGCGGTGAAATCCTCCGCCACCAGCCGGCCGACTTGGCCGGATTTCAGGATGTTCTCGCGCACCTCGTCGAGCCGCTCGGGCGTCGGCTCGAAATCGGCCGGGATGACGTTGCCGCCGGCGAAGCCGTCCTCGACGATCTCGATGAACCGGACGTTCGGCGTGAAGATCGACCGCACCCCGGCCCGATCGACGCCGCCGATGAAGAACACCTCGTCGGTGACCTGCTTCAGGGTCTCGAAGAAGGCGGGCGTGAAGATGTCGCCCTCGGTGGCGCGCAGCGCGATCAACACGCGGTTGGCGCCGCCGAACTGCTCCTGGTACTCCAGGAAGGTCTGCATATAGGGGTGCTTGACCGGCAGTTGCTTTTCGAAGCCGGCATCGATGCGAAGCTGCCCCGCCAAGACCGCCATCACCACGGTGATCGCCGCGAACAAGGCGAGCACGATGCGCCGGTGGCGGAACACCGCGACGGCGACCGCCCGCACCGGGCGCGGGGCGTCGTGGCGGGCGCCGACCGGCTCGGCCGCCGTGCTCATCGCCGTCCCTCGCCCTGCATCGTCGAGGCCGCCGCCAGCGCCCCCGGTTCGACCCGGACAACGCCCGCCTCGCCGACCAGGATCAACGCCCCGTCGGGCGCCTCGGCGACTCCCGCAAGCGCCACCCGGTCGGCGCGACGTTCCAGCCGGAAACCGCGGCCGCCGTCGTCGCTGACCAGCACGGCGCCGCCAAGGCCGACCAGGACGATGCGGCCGCCCGTCAACACGGCGCCCCCCATCAAGCCTGAGGTCGTGCCGGTGTCGATCGCCCGCCAACTCTCGCCGCCATCCTCCGTCGCGAACAGATTGCCCTGCAGTCCGAAGGCAAGCAGCCGGTTGGGGCCGATGACGAGGGCGTTGAAGAACGATCCCCCATAGGGGCTATCCAGCACCTGCCAGTTGGCGCCGCCGTCGTCGCTGCGATAGAGGCCGCCGAATTCGCCGGCCATGAACCAGGAGTCTGCGGTCGGCCGCAGCACCGCGTTGAGATGGAAATCCTCGTCGAGGACGAATCGCTGTTCCCAACTCTCGCCGCCATCGGAGGTCTCCAGATAGAGCCCGTAGGCGCCGACGGCGATGCCCCGATCGCCATCGGCGAAGCGGACGTCCATCAGCGGCTGTTCCAGCTCCGGCTCGGCGAATTGCAGGTCCCAGCTCTCGCCGCCATCGCCGCTGCGCAGCACCGTGGCGTCGTGTCCGACCGCCAAACCGTTGCGGTCGTCGAGGAAGAAGACGGCGGTCAGGGCGACCCGGGTCGGCGCCGCTACCTGCCGCCAGGATCGTCCGGCATCGTCCGACAACAGGATATGCCCGCGCTCGCCGACCGCCACCAGCCGATCGCCGGCGCGGGCGACGTCGAGCAGCAGCGAACGCGAAGCGAGCGGCGCGATCACCGACTCCTCCGCCTTCACGGGAACCGGCATGGCGATCGTCAGCAACACGGCGGCGATCGCCGACAGCAAGCGGCGGACCGCTCTCCTCGATCCGCCTTCGGCTGCCCCCGGGCGCCCGGCGGCGGGCAAGACGGCGAAAGCGAACCGGAGGGGGGACACCCCGCGACGCCCGGCGGTGGACCCCTCCCGTCTCACGGTTCGGCTACCGCCGCCCGGCGCGGCGCAGGGCATTCGGCGTGAAGTCGCCATCATCCAGCTCGACCGAGAAGTCGTACATCGCCTGCTCATTGTCGAACCCGTTCGCCGTATAGCGCCCGGCCTGCAAATCGTAGATCGTGTCGAGCGTGGTCCAGAAGGTCGGCACCTCGTAGTAGTTGATGCCGTGCGCCTCGCCTAGCCGCCAGAGTTGGCCGCGGCTGTCGTAGTGATCCACCGCCACGATCTGCCAGCTATCCTCGTCGAGATAGAAGGTGCGGCGGGCATAGATGTGGCTGGTGCCGTCCTTCAACCGGGCGTCGACCACCCAGACCCGATGCAGCTCATAGCGCAGATGCTCAGGGTTCAGATGGTTCGGCCGGATAATGTCGTCATAGGACAGCGCGTTGCTGTGCAGCTTGTACGCGTTGTACGGCACGTACAGCTCGCGACGGCCGACGAGGTCCCAGGTGTAGCGATCGGGCGCGCCGTTGAAGATGTCGAGATTGTCGCTGGTGCGCAGACCGTCCGCCGCCGTGCCGGGGTTGTCGTAGGCGATGTTCGGCGCCCGGCGTACCCGGCGCTGGCCCGGGTTGTACGTCCAGGCCTGGCGCGGCTCGGTGATCTGGTTGATCGTCTCGTGTACCAGCAGGATTTCGCCGGCGAGGCGGGCCGGGCCGACAACCTCCTGCAGGAACAGCACCGAGGTGTTGCCGGGCTCGCCCCGCGCGTAGCGGAACAGGAGTTTCTCGTCGATCCGCACCATGGTGTAGGCGCCGCCGGCGGTCGGGTTGGCCTGGCCGTACTGGCGGAATACCGTCTCGCCGCGAAAGCGCAGCAGATGGTTCCAGATCGCCTCGAGCCCATTGTTCGGGATCGGAAACGGAATGCCGACGCTGGCTCCGTCGACGCCGTTGCCGTCGGCGACGAGTTGGGCGCTGCGCGCGTTGGCGATGGTGGCGTCATAGATGCGTTGCGGGGCCGAGGCGCTGCGCCGCGTCGGATAGACGTTCATCGCAAAACTCGGATACTGGCGCAGGGTGGCCAGATGGCCGGGCGTCAGCTTGTCGGCATAGGCGTCGGCGTTGGCGCCGGTGATGCTGAACTGCACCCGGTCGCCGGCGAACGGGTCGGGGTGATGGTCGCCGATCGAATAACCGGCCGGCGGGCTGGTGATGCCGCCGGTCCAGGCCGGGATGGTGCCATCGGCATTTCCGGCGCGGATCGCCCCGAACGGGGTCAGCGTACTGCCGAGTTGCGACGGGTCCTGCGCCTTGGCGGGCATCGCGGCGAGCACCGCGAACGCGCCGGCCAGCAGGGCGCCTGTGAAATTCTTCATCGGGTTGATCCTCCTCGAATCCTTCGGTGCCCTGGGCCTAGAACGAGTATTTGACGTTGAGCGAGACGAAGTCCCGATCGCGGATGGTGTTGAACTCATCGTCGCCGATGGCGAAGAAGTTCGTGTACTGGAGGCCGGCCGACCAGCTGTTCTGGTAGGTGAAGTCGACGCCGACGCTGACCGACGCCCGGTCCTCGACGAAATTGCCGATCGGCAGCGGCGTCGTGCCGCCGACATCGTGCGAGAAACCGAGTTTTGGAAAGACGTTGATCGGCCCGATCGCGTTCAACATGTCGAACCGCGCTCGGACCCGATAGCCCCATGACGTGGGGTCGGGGAATCCGTCCGTCTGCTGCGGCACGCCGGAGACCGTTGCGCCATTGGCCGTTGCCGGCCGCGGCGTATTCGGCCCTTCGAGGATCAATTCGCTCATGCTCGGCATATCCAGAACGTGCGTCACGCCAAGCTCACCAACCACAACCCATTGATCCACGCCAAGCGCCTCAATCGGCCCAAATGCCTGTGTCGCCGTGACCTGTGCCTGAACGACGTCGAATTCGCGGAAGCCTGATACCTCCTGACCGAACTTGGTCGCGTAGTAGTTGGCATCGGCCGCGTTCGCGCTCACACCGCCAAGAGAGGAAAGCAACGGGTTCGTGTTCAAGAGAGCCAATGCCCCACAGGACGGGGCGTCACCGCCCTCGCAGGCCGCTGCAATGGGTATCGCCAGTGCGGATTGAAGAATCTCGACATCGTCGACCTGCAACGGTTGATCGAAGCGGTAAGAGACTTCGCCTTGCAAAGCGAGACCGCTTTCAAGCGCTGTATTGAAGCTCGCTCCCGCAAGTTGGATGTCCTCAGGATATTCCGTGAAGTATCGCGCGCTGGCCGCATAGTTATTTGGCCCTAGGCCTAGTAGCCCGGCACCTGTGCCGTTCGTGGCGGAAATTATCGGTGTCCTGCTGTGATAATTCAGGAAGTATCCACCGAACTCTGTTTCGTTCAGATTTTCGGCGAAATAGCGCACGGCAAGACCGTATTGTCCGCTATCGCTCGCTTCCCGCGTTGCGCCGCGCGGGACCACAGCGCCGGGCTGAGTCGTCGATTGAATGACCAATTCCGGGTCATCGATGATTCCCGTGCTGGTTAGAAATACGAATGAACCGCCCGGCGAGGCAAAGTCGTTGTCGCTGAAATACGTCCCGGCGGCATCGATTTCGGTCTCCTCCCAGCCGATCTGATAGAAGCCTTCGACGCTCAGATTGTCGGTGATCCCCACGTCCACGTCGGCGATCGTCACGGGGATCAGGGCGTCCCGAACTTCCGAGCCCGGAATGCGAATCTGGTTCACGTCGATCGGATTGATGACGTTGACGCCGTTCTGGATGAATGTGCTCTCGCCCCAACTTAACACTTGGTTGCCGAGGCGGAAATCGATCGGCACGTCGCCGGCCTCGAACCCGCCGTAGACATAGGCGTCGAGCAGATCGAAATCCTTGCCGACGCGCTCGATCGCAGCGTCGGTAAGGTCCTTGAATTCGGTCTTGTCGCCGCTGGCGTTCTCGAAATCGTAAAAATAGGTGAACCGTGTGAAGAGGCCGAAATCGTTGTAGCCCAGCGCCAATTCGTGCGTAGCGCGGAGCGCCGAAGAGATCAGCCCCTTATCGTAGTTCAGATCGCCATCGTCGCCGTTGATTGAGAAGCGCGTACCGTTCACGCCGTCGACCTGGTTCACTATTCCAATGAGCGCCAGATCCCGCTCCTCCACCCGGAAGCTGGCGCCGGCGGTGATGGTGGTGTCGAAGCTGCCGGAGAGCTCGCCGAAATCGAATTCGAAGGCGGCGGCCGAGGTCGCGGCCAGGGCCGCGGTGCCGAGGGCGATCAGGCTGACGCCGGTCCGCCAGCCGGTCGATGGGTGCCGGCGGTTGACCGCCGTGTTCTGACGCATTGCTGAAGCTCCCTTCTCGTCGGGTCTTGACCCGCTTTGTCGTTGGTTCCGGGCGGCTGCCGCCGTTGCGGCGGGCGCGCCCGGTTGTTGGATTGTCGATGGCGCGCAGGCCATGCGGGGCGCTGCCGTCGGACGGCGCCGCCGCGGCCGGCCGTGCCGCAGGCTGATGAATGTCAGGCATGGCGGCCGTTGTGCCACCGCAAGGCGTCTCCCTCCCGCCCATTGTTCTTGTTGTCATCTTCGCCGAGCGGCTGGCGATTCACAAGCATTTGAAACAAACCGCGTTTCCCGTCACGCCCCGACGGCCGGCACTTCAGCGTGCCGTTCACGCAATCGTCAAGTCAAGGTCCCGGCCGGCACCACCTCGCCACGCCGCCGGCGATTGTCGCCAAACCCGCGGGACAATCGCGCGATGGTGCCGGCCGGCCGGCCGCGCTTTCACGGTCGCGATTCGACACCGCCAGGGCAATTTCCCCATGTCGCAGACCGCGCCGGCCGCCGAGGCCCCGTTCGGTTCGCCGCGCGCCGCCTTTCTCGGCGCGGCGCGCGAGGCGCTGGGAACGCCGGCCCTGGTGCTGGGGGCGAGCTATGTCGGCTTCGGTTCGCTGGTCAAGGTCAGCGGCTGGACGGCGGCGATGGGGCTGTTCTCAACCGCCACCGGCTGGGCGCTGCCGGGGCAGGTCGCGCTGGTCGAGCTCTATGCCGCCGGCGCCTCGCTGGCCTCGATCGCCGCCGCGGTGACGCTGACCAATGTCCGCCTGCTGCCGATGACCGCCACGCTGATGCCGCGCCTCGCCGCGCCCGAAATGCCGCGCTGGCGGCTTTACGCCGCCGCCCATCTGGTTGCTGTCACCGGCTGGGTCGCCTCGATGCGGACCTGCCCGACCCTGCCGCCGGCCGAGCGCCTGCCCTACCTGCTCGGATTTTCCGGCATCCTCTGGGTCACCACCATGCTCTGCACCCTGGCCGGCTACTTCCTCGCCGGCTCGGTCCCGGCTTACGTCACCCTCGGCCTGGTCTTCCTCAACCCGATCTATTTCATGCTGGTTTTGAGCACCGACCTCGCCAACCGGCGCCGGCTGCTGGCGCTGGTCTTCGGCGCCGTCGGCGGGCCGCTGTTCCACCTGGCTACCCCGGAATGGGGGCTGCTGATCACCGGGCTGGTCGCCGGCACCCTGGCCTATGCCCTCGGCCGGCGGGGCGGCGCCGCATGACCGACGGCGCCCTCTCGCCCTATCTGGTGATGCTGGCC
>JABDIP010000504.1 GCA_013003675.1 Inquilinus sp. | reverse complement strand
CCAGCGACGTCCCGCAGTGTCGCCGGAGGACGCCGCAATGCTCCGCGACCGCGTGCTCTATCGCGACGACTGGATCATCGCACTGGACAAGCCGGCCGGGCTGGCGGTGCAGGGCGGCGAGAAAACCGCCCGCCACATCGACGGCATGCTCGACGCCTTGCGCTTCGGCGCCGCCGAGCGGCCGCGCCTCGTCCATCGCCTCGACCGCGATACCAGCGGCGTCCTGGTGCTGGCGCGCAACGCCCGGGCGGCGCGGGAGATCGCGGCAGGGTTCCGCGGCAAGGATGTGACCAAGCTGTACTGGGCGGCGGTGGTCGGCGTGCCCCGTGAGGCGCGCGGCATCGTCGATCTGGCGCTGGCCAAGCGGGCCGGGGCAGCGCGGGCCGGCGGCGAAGCGATGGTCGCGGATGCCGAGGGCGGGCAGCGGGCCGTCACCGCCTATCGGGTGGTCGACCAGACCGGCAACCGGGCCGCGTGGCTGGCCTTGTGGCCACGGACCGGGCGCACGCACCAGCTCCGCGTGCATTGCGCGGCGATCGGCACGCCGATTCTCGGGGACGGGAAATATGGCGGTGCCGACGCGCATCTGGGCGGCGAGGGGATCTCGGACCGATTGCACCTCCACGCGCGCCGTCTGGTGATGCCGCATCCTGGCGGATCCGGCGTGTTCGACGTCACCGCGCCATTGCCGGAGCACATGCGCCAGACCTGGAAGGCGCTGGGATTCGATCCCAAACAGCGCGCGGCGGACGACACCGACAATCCCTGGAGCGAAGACCCGCGCCGGGGCCGCCGACGCAACGAATAGGTAAGACCGTTGCGCTAAGGTGAGGCTGGGTGCGGCCGCGGGGGGCGGGGCACCGGATCGACCCGACAGGCAATGACCGCACGTCTTCGACTGGCCCAGCTGGATTGCGACGGGACTCTGGTGGACAGCCGGCATTCCATCGTCGCCGCCATGAGCGCCGCCTGGGCCACCTTCGGCCTCGGCGAGCCCGACCCCTCGGCCGTGCGGCGGTCGGTCGGTCTGCCGGTCGTCGAGGCGGTGGCCAGGCTATTGCCGGACCGACCGGCGGCCGAGCACGAGGAGAGCGGCACCCGCTATCGCGAGGCGTTCTTCGAATTGCGCCGCTCCGGCGACTTGCAGGAGCCGCTCTATCCCGGCGTCCGCGAGGCCCTGGACGCACTGGAAGCGGCCGGCCTGCTGCTCGGCATCGCCACCGGCAAGTCGCGGCGCGGCCTCGTCGCAACGCTGGAGCGATACGACCTGTTGGACTGCTTCGTCACCCTGCAGACGGCCGATGACGGGCCGGGCAAGCCGAACCCGCATCTGGCACTACGGGCGCTCGACGAGGCCGGCGTCGAGGCGGCCGACGCGGTCATGATCGGCGACACGGTGTTCGATATGGAGATGGCGCGCGCCGCCCGAATCCGTGGTCTCGGCGTCGCCTGGGGCTATCACGACACCGCCGAGCTCCGTGCCGCCGGCGCCGACGCCATCGCCGAGCGTTTCGACGACGTGCCGCCGCTGGTAACCGCGATGCTGGGGGCCTAAGGCGATGCGCGGCGCGACCCTGGGCCGAGGGCTGCTGGCGCTCATCCTCCGCTCGCACGGGGCGATACCGTGGCGGCGGATCGGCCTGTTGATTCTGCGCCGTGTCGGCAGCCGCAATTTATGGCTGACGGTGTTCGGCGTACTGGCATTCCTGATCGGCGCGCCGATTGTCGCCATCAAGACCGTCGACGTCGAGCACTACCGCGGCATCATCGAAGATCAATCGAAGGCGATGTTCGGCCGCCGGCTGACCATCGAGGGCGGGATCGAGCTGGAGTTGTCGACCAGCCCCGCCATCGCTGTCCGCGATGTCGTGCTGGAGAACGTCGAGGGCGGCTCGCGGCCGGAAATGGCGCGCATCGGCGAATTGGCCATCGGCGTCCGCCTGCTGCCATTGTTCATCGGCCGGCTTCGGATGACCCATCTGGAGATCCGCGACGCCGATCTGATCCTGGAAACCGGCGCCGACGGCCTTGGCAATTGGGTCCTCGCCCGCGGCGAGGAGGCGGCAGGGGAGGAACCGGACGGGGAGCCTTCGGCGGCGCTGCCCGCCTTCGACCGGATCGCGCTCCGCGACACCACCCTGACCTATGTCGGGTTGTTTGGCCGACGTCGTGTGCTGGAGGTCGACGAGGCAACGCTGCAATCGGTTGAGTCCGGCATCGAGGTTTCGGCCGTGGGCGCCTTTCAGGGCGTCAAAGTGCGGGTCAACGGCAAGGTCGGGACGATGGCCGCGCTGCAGGACAGGGTGGCCGAATGGCCGATGACACTGGCGCTGCGCGCCGGCGGCAACCGCCTCGACCTCTCGGGCACGGTTGGCGACCCTTGGGCCTTCGACGATCTCGAGATGGAGGTTGCCGCCAGGATCGTCTCATTCGCCGCCCTCGCGACCCTGGGCAGCGACGGCAGATCGCCGGCGAGGGCGCCGACCCTGCCGGAACTGCGGGCCACCGCTCGCATCAGCGGTGGCGCCAGATCGCTCCGAATCGCACAGCTGCGGGCGCGCATGGGTGACAGCGACCTGTCCGGCGAATTGCGGATCACGCGCATCGACGGCAAGCCGACGATCGCCGGCGCCCTGCTGGCCGAGCGGATCGCGCTGGAGGATTTCGCGAACCGCGACCGTGGCCGGGGCCGTGGCGGCCGCTTGCCGATCCGGTTGTTGCGCGAAGTCGACGCCGATATCGAAATCGCAATCGACCGGATCGGCTGGGGCGACATCGCCGTGCGCGATCTGGCGGCGGAGTTGCGGCTGCAGGGCGGCCAACTCAACACCGATGTGGTCAAGGCGGAGCTATGGGATGGCTGGTGGAGCGGACGCATCGCCGCCGACGCCATGCTCGAACCCTTGGCCGCCAATGTCGACGTCACCGTCGGCCAGCTCGATCTGACGGCGATGTTGGCCCACTATGGCGTGGGTGACACGCTCCATGGCCATCTCGACGGAGCGATGTCGTTGCACGGCCGGGGCGACACCGTCGCGGCGCTGCTGGACACCGCGAACGGCCGGTTCGCGCTCGACATGGGAACCGGACAGATCAACAGCGGTTCGACCGCCCTGCTTGGCCGCAGCCTGCTGACCACGCTGTTGCCAGGTAGCGGGAGCGGGCCGCCGATTACCCAGATCAACTGCGCCGTTGGCCATTTCGAAGTCGCCGAGGGCGTCGCGCGCTCGACCGCCCTGCTGGTCGATACGACGCGGGTTACGGTTGGCGGCGAGGGGGCGATCGATTTCGGCGGCGGGCGCCTGGACCTTCTGCTCAACCCACGGACCAAGGATCCCAACCTGTTGGCGCTGGTTGCCCCGGTGCGGGTCTATGGCCAGTTCGACGGCGTCCAGGTTTCGCTGGTGACCGGCGAACTGGTGATCGACGCGGCGACCAGCCTGCTGCTCGGCGCGATCAACCCGTTCGCCATCGTCATTCCCTTCGTCACCGCCGGCACCGGCCAAGACAATCCATGCCTGACGGCGATCGTTTCGCAGGACGTCATGAGCCCGCGATCGGCCCCCGAGCGCATGCTTGGCGGCGCGGCGACGGTGGTCGAGGGCTTTGCCGAAGGACTTGGCGAGGCAGCCAACGACCTCGGCGCCGGCCTCGGCGCGGTCATCGACGGCCTGTTCGGCCGTCGCCGCTAGCCCCGACCCGGGCGCCCTGCCGATCGGAGCTCATCGGGATCTCTCGATCGGCGTCATTGTATTGGACCCCGAGGCCGTCCAGCGGCTAGTCTGGAAATCCGTTTCCGCGACAATGAAGCGTCCGAGACCAGCGCGATGCGCAAGGGTTTGAGGGTTTTGGCCTGGATCGCGGCGGCGTTGGCCGCCGCCCTTGTCGTGTTGGTCGTGGTTCTGTCGTCGATCGACCC
>JABDIP010000311.1 GCA_013003675.1 Inquilinus sp. | reverse complement strand
GGCGTAACGGCCGCGTCGGCAAGGCGATCGGCACGGTGTTCGGCGCGACGCGCCAGGGGGTGCGCTGATGCCCGTCTGGCCCGCCGCGCTGCCGCAGGACGTGCTGATCGCCGGCTATTCCGAGGAGGTGCCGGAGACGACGATCCGCACCCAGATGGATGCCGGGCCGGCGAAGGTGCGGCGGCGGTTCAGCGCCGGCGTGCGCAAATTCGCCGTCACCGTCGCGCTGACCCGGGCGCAGGTGCAGATCCTCGACGACTTCTATCTGACCGATTTGCAGGGCGGCGCGCTGCGCTTCGACTGGACGCACCCGCGCACCCTGGCGGCCGTCCAGTTCCGCTTCCTGACCGCGCCGCGCTATGCGTCGCAAAGCCAGATCGATTGGCTGGCGCAGCTGCAGCTGGAGGTGCTGCCCTGATGCCGGTCTCCGCGACCTACAAGCAGGCGGCCTATGCGGCCGAGACCGGCGAGGCGCCGATCGTGCTGTTGACGATCGACCACGCGGATCTGGCGGCGCCGATCCGGGTGACCTCGGACGCGGTCGACACAGCATCGCGCGGCGACACCTATGTCGCCTTCCCGTTCAGGGTGTCCCTGCCCGACGACACCGAGGAGGCGGCGCGGGCGCGGCTGGAGATCGACAACGTGGACCGGCGGATCGTCGAGGCGGTGCGGTCGATCTCGTCGCCGCCGTCGGTACGGCTGGAGGTGGTGCTGGCCGGCACGCCCGACCTGGTGGAGGCCGGGCCGTTCGACTTCGAGTTGGAAGAGACCCGCTACGATTTGCTGGTGGTCAGCGGCGAGTTGGCCTTCGAACCGGTTCTCGATCTGGCCATGCCGGCGGACAGCCTGTCGCCTGGCCTTTTTCCAGGGTTGTTCTCGTGAACGCGGTCAGGCGTGCCCGGCCGGCGGCATGGCCATTTCCGCCTGCCGTTCGAGGAGCCGGACGGCCGCGGCGATCGCCGCCTTCTGCCTGGGCGGCAGGAACGGCTTCTTATCGAGCATGCGCCGCAGCTCGGCCGCATGTCGGGTCAGTTCTTCGGATGAAGGCGCGGTGCTCATGAGCGGTACTGTCGCCTATCGCCGGGCGGCTGGCAACGCGCTACCGGCCGAGCCGCCGGCCTGGGTGCGGCGCTGGATCGGCCTGCCGTTCAAGCTGGGCGGGCGCGGGCCGCGGGCGTTCGATTGCTGGGGCCTGGCGCGGGCGGTGCTAGCGGAGGAGTTCGATATCCGCCTGCCGCGCTACGATCGCGGCTATCCGGAGACGGAGGGCGACCGGGCGGCGCTGGCCTCCCTGGTACGGGACGGGATGCCGGGCTGGTACGCGGTCGAGCGGCCGGCCGCCGGCGACCTGGCGCTGCTGCGGCATGGCGCCCATGCCTGTCATATCGGCGTGGTCGTCGGGCGCGGGTGGATGCTGCACATCGAGCACGGCACCGACTCCGCGATCGACCGCACCGATGGCCCGCGCTGGTCGCGGCGGCTGGTCGGCTTCTACATGTTCGACGGGGCGGCGGGATGCTAGCTAGCGCCGCACCGCTCCACGGCCGCCCAGACATCCGGCTCGGCATAGGGTGTCCCCCACACCGTCTCCACGGATCTAAGCTCCGCACCTGTTCGACCGACAGCAGTTTCCCGCACAGTGATTTCCCAAGCAGGCACCCTGATATCCGGGCTGCCGAGAATGTAGCTGATTGTGGCGGACCGCTCGCTCAGCTGGGCTGTTGTCGCCACTTCGTATGTCGCGCTCAGCCGGTCGGACAGACAATCCGTCACCACTCTGTAGTCCTTTGCGAAATCCGCAGATTGGACGGGAGAGCTGGAACGCAACTCATTGACGCTGGTGCAAGCTGCGATGACTAGCGTGGCTACCAATACTGCTGGAAAGCGCATTGCGTCCTCCTTGACTGCGGGCGGGCATCGTATCGGCTGCCCCGATGCTTTGTCGACAGGGTTGCGTCTGGTGTCGCGACGCAACTTGTTGTCTACAACAAGAAACATCGTCGAGTTGCCCGCTGGCGGCACGATCCTCGACATCCTCGATGCGGCCGGTGTCGACGTGCCGGCGCTGGCCAACGCCCACCTGTTCATCGACGACTGGTATGTGCCGCGCGCGAAGTGGCACTGCGTCCGCCCCCGGCCCGGCCGGACCATCGCGTTGTCGATCGTGCCCGGTGGGGGCGGAGGCGGAAAGAACCCGTTGCGGGTCATCCTCCAGATCGCGCTTATCGCCGCTGTCGCAGCGTTTGCTGGACCGCTTGGAGCGACGTTTGCCACGCAGTTCGGCGTAACAGCCACTGTTGGCACCGCGCTCGCCGGCGCCGCCATCGGCCTGGCCGGCTCGCTGCTGATCAACGCCATCGCGCCGCCGGCGGCGCCGAAATTCGACCGGCTGTCGGCGGAGCGGGACAGCCCGACCTATTCGATCGCCGGCGGGTCGAACGCGCTGCGGCCCTGGGGGCCGGTACCGCTGCTGCTGGGGCAACATCGGGTGTTCCCGCCCTATGCCGCCCAGCCCTATACCGAGGTCGAGGGCGACGATCAGTTCTGGCGGGCGCTGTTCCTGATCGGGTACGGGCCGGTCGCCATCGAGGAGTTGAAGATCGGCGAGACGCCGATCGAGGACTTCCAGGACGTCGCGGTCGAGATCCGCGAGGGCTATCCCACCGACCCGCCACGCGCCCTGTTCACCGA
>JABDIP010000291.1 GCA_013003675.1 Inquilinus sp. | reverse complement strand
GCCATTGATGCCCTGGGACGACAGCTCCTCGGTGAAGAACTGCGTGCAGTCGAGGAATTCGCGCCAGGTCTTAGGCACCTGCAGTTCGCGCTGGAAGCGGGCGGAATACTTGCGCTTCAGGGCCGGGTCGTTGAAGTGGTTCTTGCGGTAGTGAAGGATGTGGATGTCGCCGTCCCGCATAACCCCGTACCGGTTGCCGTTCCACTTGGTTTAGAACTCGCCATAGGCCGGCATGACCCAGTCGTGATAGGCGTCCGCATCGGCATATTCTTCGAAATACGCGTCCAGTGGCTCCAACTGACCGGTCTCCGCGAAGGCGCCGAAGAACAGGCTGGGGAACTGCACCCAGTCGAAGCGCGGGTTGCGGGACAAGAGCTGTGGCAGCACCTTGGCCACCGTGTCGCCGCCATCATAGAGCTCGCGGCTGGCGATGCCGACGCCGGCCTCGCGCTTGAAGTGGTCGGACAGCCACAACGGCGCGTGCAGCCAGTTGGAATCCTGGAAATAGGTCAGTTCGATGTTGTTGAACTTGCCGCCCGGCGGCGTCAGTGCCGCGCGCGCCCGGTCCGGCAGCAACAGGCCGCCGCCGCCGGCCATCGCACCGGCGCCGACCGCCGCCGCCTTCATGAACTTGCGGCGAGTCATGCCATTGAAGATACCCATGTTCTCCTCCTCCCTCGTTCCGGCCTCGTTCGGCCAATTCGTACATTCGTCGGGTGCCCTAACCCTCACCCGGCCTGCCTTCGGCAGTCCACCCCCTCCCAGGGGGCGAGGGTTGATCGTGGCCGCCCTGAAAACCCTCTCCCTCTGGGAGAGGGTGGTCCGAGCGTCAGCGAGGGCCTGGTGAGTGCTCGCTTGTCACCCCGTCTCAAACACCTCCCGGTTCATGCCACCAGCGCCTCCGTGTCCGTGTCGAACACCATCACGTCGGCCGGGCGATAGCGCACCGCCACCGTGGCGCCCGTCTTCGCATCCGCGTCCGGCGGTGCCAGCGCCCGGAAGCTGACCCCCTTGTCGTCGAAGGTCAGGATCGATTGTTCGCCGAGGTATTCATTGAGGGCGACCGTGGCGGTCACCGACCCGGCATCGTCGAGCGGCGTGATGAACAGGTTCTGCGGCCGGATGCCGACGATCGCCCGCTTTCCTCCCCGGTTCCGCAACGCCGCTACGCGCGCCGGCGAGGTCGTGAAGGCAAGGTCGGTGCCGGGCACGGCAAGGGCGATCTCGCCCGCCGTCTCGGTCACCTCGGCGTCGAAGAAATTGGTCGGCGGCTCGCCGATGAAATCGGCGACGAAACGGTTGGCCGGTGCGTGGTACAGCTCGTCCCGGGTGCCGAATTGCTGCAGCCGGGCGTTCGACATCACCGCCACCCGGTCGGCCAGGGCCAGCGCCTCCATCTGGTCGTGGGTGACGTAGACCATGGTCTTGCCCATCGACTGGTGGATGCGCTTCAGTTCGAACAGCATCTGCAATTTCAGGTGCGCGTCGAGGTGGCTCATCACCTCGTCGAGGATGAAGACGGCGGGATCGCGGATCAGCGCCCGGCCCAGCGAGACGCGCTGCTGCTGGCCGCCGGAGAGGTGTGCCGGCTTGTGGCCCAGGATGTCCTCGATGCGCAGCAGGCGGGCCACGCGCAGCACCTCGGCCTCGCGCGCCTTGCGGTCGACGCCGCGCACCTCCAGCGGGAAGCCGAGGTTTTCGGCGATGGTGAAGTTCGGATAGAGCGCGTAGGTCTCGAACGCCATCGCGACGTTGCGCTGCTCCGGCGTCAGCTCGTTGACCGGGCGGTCGTCGAACCGGATGGTGCCGCCGGTGATCGTCTCCAGCCCGACGATCATCCTGAGCGTCGAGGTCTTGCCGCAGCCCGACGGGCCGAGCACGGCGACGAACTCGCCATCCTCGATGGTGATGTCGAGATCCTGCACCGCGTGCACCGGCCCGTGCCGCGAGGGGTAGATCTTGTTGACGGTGTCGAGGGTGACCCGGGCCATGGCGCTCAGCCGTGCAGGTTGCGGCCGCCATCGGCGCCGAAATAGAGGAAGCTGTCGGTCGCCAGTCCCAGCCGGATCGGCTGACCCGGCTCGAAACGGGCGTCCGGCGAGGTCAGCGCGGTCAGGGAAACGCCGCCGGTCTCGGCGATCAGCACGCCGGTCGCGCCCAGCGCTTCGAAGATCTCGACCCTTGCCTCGACGATCTGCCGGCCGTCGGCCGCCGCCCCCTCGGGCAGGACGGCGATGTGCTGCGGCCGGATGCCGACGGTCAGCCGGCCGGTGCCGCCGTTCAGCGCCGCGCGGTGGGCCGGGGCCACGGCGAAGGCGACGCTGCCGCCGCCCGCCACCGCCCGCACAGCGTCGCCCTCGGCGGCCAGCTCGCAGGCCAGCTCGTTGATCGAGGGCTGGCCCATATGACGGGCGACGAACAGGCTCGTCGGCCGCTGGAACACCTCGCGGGCGGTGCCGACCTGCTCCAGCCCGCCCCGTCCCATGATGCCGATGCGGTCGCCCAGCGACAGCGCCTCGGCATAGTCGTGGGTGACATAGATCGTCGCCACCCGGCGCAGTTCCTCCAGGGTGTGGAACTGGCGCCGCAGCTCGTGGCGGATCTTTGCGTCGAGATGGCTGATCGGCTCGTCGAGCAGGAAGATGTCCGGCTCGGCGACGAGGGTCCGGCCGAGCGCCGTGCGCTGCTTCTGGCCGCCGGAGATCTCGTGCGGCTTGCGGTCGAGGAGCTGATCGATGCGCAGCAGCCGCGCCACCTCGCCGACCCGCCGTTCCAGGGCCGCCCGGTCGGCCTTGCGGGCGCGCAGCGGGCTGGCGATGTTCTCGAACACCGTCAGATGCGGGTAGAGGGCATAGCTCTCGAAGGTCATCGCGACCCGGCGGCGATAGGGCGGTATCCGGGTCACGTCGGTGCCGCCGATCAGCACCCGGCCGGCATCCAGCACCTCGAGCCCGGCGACGCAGCGCAGCAGGGTCGTCTTGCCGATGCCCGAGGGGCCGACGACGACGAAGAACTCGCCCTCCTCGACGGTCAGGCTCAACCGGTCGAGCACCGGCTCGTCGAAGCCCTTGCAGATCTCCTGCAGTTCGAGCCGCGCCATCCCGCCGCTACCCCTTGACCACGCCGAGCGACAGGCCGCGGACCATATAGCGGCGCAGCACGATGAACAGGATCACCGGCGGCAGCATGGCGACCAGGCTGAACGCCATCACCAGGTTCCACAGGGTCTGGCTGCCCAGGGTGAAGGTCGGGATGTGCACCGGGAAGGTCTTCACCGTGGTCCCGGTCAGCAGATTGGCGAACAAATATTCGTTCCAGGCGAAGATCCAGCACAGCATGGCGACCGAGATCATGCCCGGGAACACCAGCGGCAGAGTGACCTTGAAGAAGGCCCGGAACGGCGAGTAGCCGTCCAGATAGGCGGCCTCCTCCAGCTCGCGCGGCGCGTCGCGGAAGAACACCATCATCAGCCAGGTGGCCAGCGGCATGTTGAACACCAGGTAGAGCACGATCAGCGAGACATAGCTGTCGGTGCCCCAGGGCGTGGCGTCGAACAGGAAGAACATCGGGATCAGGATCGCGACCGGCGGGAACATCCGGTTCGACAGGATGAAGAAGGCCAGGTTCTCGCCGACCACGCCGCGCACCCAGCGCGCCAGCGCATAGCCGGCCAGCGTGCCGAGGAACAGCGACAGCACGGTGTTTGCCGACGACACGATCAGGCTGTCGACCAGCGACTTCAGGCTGCCCGGATCGGCGAAGATGCCGGCGTAGTTCTGCGGCCGCATGGTCTCCGGCCAGAAGGTCGGCACCATGCGGTTGATCTCCTCGACCGGCTTCAGCGAGGTGACGATCATGAAGAACAGCGGAAAGCCGGTGAACACCAGCCAGATCGCCAGGAATGCCAGGACCAGGGTCTTGACCAGCTTGACGTTGGCGGCGGTCATCGGCCCGGGGCCCCGCTCACGCGATCCCCTGCGCCTTCAGCACCCGCTTCAGGTACTGCAGGAACAAGGTGATCAGGATCGCCGCGACGACGAAGATGATGATCGCGTAGGCCGCCGCCTCGCCGACCTGGAACTCGCGGATGCCCTTCTGGAAGGCGATGAACACCGGCAGTTCCGAGCGCTGCGCCGGCCCGCCGGCGGTCATCACATAGACCTTGTCGACGAATTTGTAGGCGTCCATGAAGCGGATGATGAAGGCGATGGCGATGATCTCCTTCAGCATCGGCAGGGTGATCCGGCGCAGCACCAGCCAGCGCGACGCGCCGTCGACCCGCGCCGCCTCGTAGATCGCCGGCGGCAGCGACACCCGGCCGCTATAGACGATCAACAGGGGCAGGGCGGTCCACTGCCAGACATCGGCGATGATCAGCGACCACAACGCCAGATCGGCGTCGAGCCATTCGATGCGGTCGGTCGGCGCCAGCATGCCCAGCTTGATCAGCAGATGGTTGAAGGCGCCGTTGTCGGCCTGCAGCAGGAACTTCCACAACACGCCGACGATCGACGGCGGCAGCATCATCGGCAGCACCATGACGATCAGCAGCACGATGCGCAGCGCGTTCGACTGCACGACCTCGTAGAGGATCTGCGCCAGCGCGGTGCCCAGCAGCACCTGCAGGCAGGCGCCGAACAACAGATAGCGCAGCAGATGCAGCACGCTGTCGGCGAACCGGTCGGAGCTTAGCACCAGGGCGAAATTGTCCCAGCCGACCGCCTGCCAGTTGCGGGTGAACAGGCTCATCATGTTGGTGTCGTGGAAGGCGTGGTAGAACATCCACACCGTCGGGTAGATGACGATGGCGATGATCACCAGCACCGGCAGGCCGACCATCACCGCCGGCACCAGCGGGTTGACGATCAGCGATCGGCCGCGGCGGCGCTTGCTGAACCAGTCGGGGTAGGGGCCGGCGGCGGCGCGGCCGGCGTCGTCGAGGGCGGCGGCCGGCAGCGGCAGCTGGTCGACGCTCAACGCCCGGCCGGGATCGGGCTAAAACGATTAAACGACACCGCCCAACACATCGATCCCTCCCCCGAAACAGTCGCCTTGCGGCGATCCGACCGCTCTTGGAGGCGGCCCTTCTTATGCTATGTGTTTTGGACAGGTTAAAGCAGAGCCGGGCCGTGTCAAGCGCGCCCCAACGAACCTGCGACGCCTGTGTGACAACGAAAACAAAGACTAAGGGGGCGATTTGGGGCTGGAGACACCGGAGGGCTATACCGCCCTCGGCGAAGCGACCGTGGCCGCGTTCCTCGCCGGGCTGCCGGCGGTCGCGAAGCGGCTCGGGGGCGGGCCGAAAGACTGGACCGTGGGCGAGGTCGGCGACGGCAACCTCAACCTGGTCTTCCTGGTCGACGGGCCGAAGGGCGGCGTCTGCGTTAAGCAGTCCCTGCCTTACGTCCGTCTGGTCGGCGAGGGCTGGCCGATGCCGCTGGAGCGCGCCTTCTTCGAACGCTCCTGCCTGGCCGAGCACGGCCGCCATGTCGGCCGGCTGATCCCCGAGGTCTACCACTACGATCCGTTGCGCTTCGCCATCGTCATGGAGAAGCTGTCGCCGCACATCATCATGCGGCGCGGTATGATCGAGGCGGTGCGCTATCCGTCCTTCGCCGATCACATCTCGACCTATATGGCGCGCGCGCTTTTCTTCACCTCGGACTTGGCGCTGCCGGCGCCGGAGAAGAAGCAGAAGGTCAAGCTGTTCTGCGACAATACCGAGCTGTGCCGGATCACCGAGGATCTGATCTTCACCGACCCCTACCGGGTCCATGAGCGCAACCGCTGGACCAGCCCGCAGCTCGACGGCATCGCCGCCGATATCCGCGCCGATTGCGAGCTCAAGCTCGCGGTCTCGACGCTCAAGCTCAAATTTCTGACCCGGGCTGAGGCGCTGCTGCACGGCGACCTGCACACCGGCTCGGTGATGGTCACCGAGGACGACAGCCGGGTCATCGATCCCGAATTCGCCTTCTTCGGGCCGATGGGCTTCGACATCGGCGCCGTGATCGGCAATCTGCTGCTCAACTATTTCGCCCAGGACGGCCACGCGACGTCGGACCGGCCGCGCGACGACTACCAGGACTGGGTGCTGGAAACGGTGGACGAGGTGTGGAGCCTGTTCCAAGGCAAGTTCCTCGCCCTGTGGGCCGACCATCCGGATGGCGACGCCTACCCCGCCGATCTGTTCGCCGACGCCGAGGGGGCCGAGGCGCTGGCCGCCGCCAAGCATGTCTTCATGCGGCGGCTGTTCGCCGACGCGCTCGGTTTCGGGGCGGCGAAGATGATCCGCCGCATCCTCGGCCTCGCCCACAACATCGACCTGGAATGGATCGAGGATCCCGACCGCCGCGCCGTCTGCGAGACCCGGGCGCTCAAGCTGGCCCGCGACCTGATGGTCAACACGAGCGACTACCGCACGATCGCCGACGTGACCGCCGCGGCACGCGAGACCCGGGCGAAGGGTTAGGAGCGAGGCCGATGTTCGCCGCCGGAACCAAGACCATCGTCGGCATGGCGCATCTGGCGCCGCTGCCGGGCGCGCCGGGCTATGACCGGGCCGGCGGCCTCGGAAAGGTGATCGATGCCGTGGCCGCCGATCTCGAGGCGCTGCAACGGGGCGGCATCGACGCGGTGATGTTCGGCAACGAGGCCGACCGGCCCTATGTGCTGCGGGCGCCGCCGGAGGGGCTGGCGGCGATGGCGGCGGTGATCGCCGCGGTCAAGCCGTCGTTGTCGGTGCCGTTCGGCGTCGACTATCTGTGGGACCCGGTCGCCACGGTGGCGCTGGCGGTGGCCGCCGGGGCCGCCTTCGCACGCGAGATATTCACCGGGGTCTATGCCTCCGACATGGGGCTGTGGCAGCCCGATGCCGCCGCCGCCCTGCGCCTGCGCGCCGATCTCGACCGCGCCGACCTGCAACTGCTGTTCAATATCAACGCCGAATTCGCCACCCCCCTCGACACCCGCCCGCTGGCCGACCGGGCGAAGAGCGTTGTCTTCTCCTCCACCGCCGACGTGATCTGCGTGTCGGGGCCGATGACCGGCATGGCCGTCGACCGCAGCGATCTGGCGGCGGTCAAGCAGGCGGTGGGCGCGACGCCGGTACTGGCGAATACCGGCGTCACCGTCGACAGTGTCGCCGACATCCTTTCGGTCGCCGATGGCGCCGTCGTCGGCACCCATTTCAAGCGCGACGGCGACACCTGGAATCCGGTCGATGGCGAGCGCGTGAGGCGCTTCATGGAACGGGTCGAAGGCTTACGCTGACCGCGACCATGGTGAGAAGTGCGGGCTGGTATTCGCGAGTGTATCGAAAGCGCCGGGTATTGTTCTTAAGCATAGTTTAAGTTTTCCCACCGAGAATTCCGACCGATCAGGCAAAGCGGCCGCCTGTGTCCCTCGAAGCCGGAATTTGGCGAGGAAACGCGGCTCGCGGGGCATCGTCAGCCGCGCTGGGCCCGGCGCGAAAAACTCGGCTGATCCTGGGAAAGCGGCAGGTCCCGGCAGTGTCGGTTGGCCACCGACGTGCCGGGTTGAGTTGGGCAATCAGCGGGAGACGGCCGTGCCAGACGCTCAGATGACCGCCAAACGGGCCATCGTGGTTTCCGCCAAGGCCGCCGCCGGGGGGTCGTGGTATTACGGTTTCGCCTGCCGGGGCTGCGGCGGCGATATCGCGGTCTTCGACGATAAGAGCAATGGCGACAAGCCGCCGGCCGCCACCACCGGTCATTTCGCCGTCACCTGCCTGCACTGCGCCGATGCCGGCACCTACGAAGCCACCGAGATGAAGTCGTTCCAGGGTAAATAACGCCCGATCAGCCGGCGAACGGCGCCGGGTCCATGAACCTCCGCAACACGTTCCCGGTGATCCGGCTGACATTGTTGTCATAGCCGGCATGGCTCAGGCTGCCGCACCAGGCGATCGAGCTGACCGAGAAGACCGCCCCGCCGGCCGCCGTCTCGAAGAACGCCAGATCGGCGCGCACATTGGGATGCTGCGATCCGGTGATGTGCGGCGTGGTCACCGTGAACTCCTCGTTGACCAGCAGGTAGAGATCGGTGTGCGCCTCGGACGAGGCGAGCAGCAGCGTATTGGGCGGCGTGCCGAGCAGCGGCTCGACCCGGTCCAATTCCAGCCCGGCCGCGCCGCCGCCGACCAGGCCGAAATCTCCGATCCGCTCATCGGCGCCGACACCCTCGAAGATGAAGGCGGCGCGCGGGTCGAAGCTGTCCGGCTGGCGGACGTAGTACGACGAGAGGTCGAATCCCTGGGCGGTGAAGCCGGTGCCGGTCAGGACGTTCGGCGGCCGGCCCTGGCGGCGCCACAGCCCGCCGTACTCGCCGCTGAAACTGTGATGGTATTCGCCGGGCTCGGCCTCCCAGGTGCGGATGCCGTCCTCGGCCCGGCGCACCTCCATCACCCCCGGCAATTGCTCGTGCCAGGCGATCCGCCAATACCATCCGTTGGCGCCGAGATACATCAGCCGCCCGCCGCCATCGAGATAGGTCCGCATGGCGTCCCACATCCGCGTCGAATGGTATTCCGGGTGGGTACCGGTCAGGATCGCGCGATAGGGGCGCAGCAGGCCGGCGCCCTCGGCGTGCAGGTCCTCGTCGGTGATGACGTCGTAGGCGACGCCCTCGGCCTCCAGCCAGTCGATCAAATGGGTGTCGGCGTTGAACTGCCACAGCCCCGACCCGGCGCCGCCGAGCCAGGAGGCGTATTTCGGCCGCATGTTGAGGATCGGCCGCAGCCGCGACGAATAGCGGACGCCGCTGCCGTCGGCATGGGTGTCGTAGGTGGCGAGGCCGTATTCCCGGTGCTCGTCGATGAACAGGTCGCCCGGCTGCAGCTTGATCAGCCGGCCCATCAGCATCTC
>JABDIP010000286.1 GCA_013003675.1 Inquilinus sp. | reverse complement strand
ATAATATTTCACAATCGCGTCGCGAACGCGGGTCGGCCGGTGCTACCGTCCTCGCCCCGCCACCATGACGGCGAAGGACGAGGACAGATACCGTGCTGGACGACTTCATCGCGCGCGCGTTGCTCGGCGGTGCCGGGGTGGCGTTGGTCGCCGGACCGCTCGGCTGCTTCGTCGTCTGGCGGCGGATGGCCTACTTCGGCGATTCGCTGGCGCATTCGGCGCTGCTTGGCGTGGCCCTCGGCATCCTGCTGTCGGTCGATCCGACCATCGGCATCCTCGGCGTCTGCGCGCTGTTCGCCATCTTGATCGTGCTGCTGCAGGAGCAGCGGCGATTCGCCTCCGACACGCTGCTCGGGCTGCTCGCCCATTCCGCCCTGGCTCTCGGCCTTATCGTCGTCGGCCTGCTGGAGACCGTTCGCATCGACCTGTTCGGCTATCTGTTCGGCGATATCCTGTCGGTCGGCCGCGACGACCTGGCCTGGATCTACGGCGGCGGCGCGGTCGTGCTCGGCGGGTTCGCGCTGCTCTGGCGCCGCCTCCTCGCGGTCACCGTGCATGACGAGGTGGCGCGGGCCGAGGGCATCCCAGCGCTGGCGGTCCGTCTCGCCTACACCCTGCTGCTGGCGGCGACGATCGCGCTGACGATGAAGATCGTCGGCATCCTGCTGGTCACCGCCCTGCTGATCATCCCGGCGGCCGCCGCCCGGCGCTTCGCCGCCACGCCCGAGGCGATGGCCGGGCTCGCCGCGCTCGTCGGCTGCCTGGCGGTGGTCGGCGGCATCGCCGGCTCGCTGCGCTTCGACACGCCGTCGGGTCCGTCGATCGTCGTCGCCGCGATGCTGCTGTTTCTGGCGACCCAGGGGCTGGGCGCGCTGCTGCGGGCGCTGCCGGCCGGCCCGCCGCGGGAACGTCCCTAAAGCGGCGGCGACCGTTGCGCAACAACCGGTTGGTCACAATTTCACCCTAGACTCGGGCATTCTATCGGGTGCCGCCGGGAAAGCTGAGCCGAGGAGAGAGCGATGGCCCACAGACACCGTATCCGACCATTCGTGGCCGCCGGCGGCGTCGCCGTCCTGGCCGCCGCCACGCTGGCCGGTGCGCGACCGGCTGCCGCCCATCCGCATGTCTGGATCGACGCGCGCGCCTCGCTGGTGATGGCCGACGGCCTGCTGCAGGGGATCGCGGTGGAATGGACCCTCGACGCCTTCGTCAGTGCCTTGCTGATCGAGGATTTCGACGGCGACGGCGACGGCGCCTTCAGCACCCATGAGGCCGCCGCGCTGCACGACCAAACGTTCTCCGGGCTTTCCGAATACGGCTACTACACACATCTGACGGTCGACGGCATCGACATCGGCCCGGCCGAGATCCGCGACTTCGCGCCGGCCATCGCCGGCGACGCCGTGGTCTACCGCTTCTTCGCACCATTGCCGATCCCGGCCGACCCGACCCGCAAGCGGGTCGAGGTCGCCTTCTACGACGAGACCTACTACGTCGACGTCGCCCTGGTGGAGCCGGGCATCGCGCTGGCCGGTGCCGAGGGCCTCGGCTGCACGCTGGAGGGCCGCGAAGACCTCGAGACGCCTCTCTATTACGGTCTCGCCTTCCCCTACCGCACCGCGATCGTATGCGCCGCCGGCTGACCGAGTGGGCGGCGCCACTGCTCGCGCTCGCGCTGGCGGCGGTCGCCGTCGCCGCCGGCCAGGACGCGGCAGCGCAGTACCTGAGCGGCGGCGCCCCGCCGCCGGCGGTGGAGCCGTCGTTCCTGCAGCGCGTGGTCGGCACCGTCGCCCGCTGGCAGGCGGAGATGAACGCGGCGCTGACCGAGCAGATCCAGGCGGTGAAGACCGGCGATTCGCTGGCCGCCGCCTTTGCCATCATCGGCGCCGGCTTCGTCTATGGCGTCCTGCACGCGGCCGGGCCCGGCCATGGCAAGGTCGTCGTCGCCACCTATTTCCTGACCCATCGCGCCCGCTGGAGGCGCGGTATCGCGGCCGGCTTTGCCGTCGCCCTGGTGCAGGCGGCCACCGCCATCGCGCTGGTCGTGCTGCTGGCGATGGCGCTGGGCGTGGCGTTGACCCGTGTGTTGGATCGGGCGATCGGCTTCGAACTGCTGAGCTATGGGCTGATCGCCGCCCTCGGGCTCTACATGATCGCGCGCATCGCCACCGGCCGCAGCAGTTGCGGCCACGACCACGACCACGATCACGACCATCCACACCTGCCGGCCGACGACGCGGACCGCGGCTTTGGCGGCGGCGCCCGTCGCTGGATTGATCGGTTGCTGCCCAACGATCTGGCGCCGCTGGCGATCGCGGTGGGCCTGCGCCCCTGCTCGGGCGCGATCATCGTGCTCCTGTTCACGCTGGCCAACGGCATCTTCCTGATCGGTGTATTGTCCACGGTCAGCATGGCGCTCGGCACCGCGTTGACGGTATCCGCCGCCGGGCTGGCGGCGATCGCGGTGCGCCGGACGGCGACCGCCGGCGCCCGCGGCCAAGCCGTCGCGGCTCGGCTGCGGACGTCGATCGGGTTGGCCGGCGCGCTGCTGATCACCGTGCTCGGCGGGCTGATGTTCGCCGGCGCCCTGCAGCGAGGCGGTATCCTCGGCCTCTGACGCCGTTCAGAGGAAGTCGCGCAGCATGGCGACCAAGGGCTTGTCGGCCGGCGGCATCGGATAGTCGCGCATGCGGACCGGCCGTACCCAGGCGAGCCGTTGCCCCTCCAGCGCCGTCGGCGTGCCGCGCCAGACCCGGCACAGATAGAGCGGCATGACGAGGTGGAAGTCCTCATAGGCATGCGAGGCGAAGGTGAAGGGCGCCAGGCAGCTCCGCTCGGTGTCGATCGCCAGCTCCTCGCGCAACTCGCGGATCAGCGCCGCCTCCGGCGTCTCGCCGGCATGGACCTTGCCGCCTGGAAACTCCCAGAGTCCGGCCATCGCCTTGCCGTCCGGGCGCTGGG
>JABDIP010000235.1 GCA_013003675.1 Inquilinus sp. | reverse complement strand
TCGCCATCCCCAGACCAGCAGCAGCAGCGCCGCAGCGAAGCCGGCCGCCCCCAGGCTCTGCAGCACCAGATCGGCGGCGATGGCGCCGGCCGGCCCCAACGCATTGCCGATGGCGGCGCCGCTGCTGGCGGTATTCCAGGACGGGTCGGACGCCGTGTAGGTGATCATCGCCGCCACCCCGGCGCCGGCCAGGACGATCAGCGCAAGGCCGAACAACTCGACCACCCGACGGCTCAGGAAGGCCGATGCGCCGGCCGGCAGGAAGGCGGTTCCGGACGAGCGGTTGCGACTGTTGCTGCGACTGCGGCTGCGGCGGGCTGGGCTTGCCATCTCTCGGTTTCCTGCCGGCGTCTAGACGCCCACCGCGGCATAGGCGCGCGCGGAGGTATCGGTGGTCAAAAACGCCGCCAGCTTCGGCAGGGCAAGCGCCAGAACCGGCTCGTCATGCACCAGGGCAACACGGATGAAACACCGGCCGCGATTGATACCGTCGTCGCCGGGGCGGGTCAAATAGGCGCCGGGCAGCACCCGGATGCCGGCTTCGCGCCACAGCGCCAGGGCGGTCGCCTCGCCGTCGCCCTCGGGGCCGAGGTCGAGCCACAGAAAGAAACCGCCGGCCGGGCGCCGGAAACCGGCCGTATCGGCCAGGGCCGCCTCGGCAAGATCGATCTTGCCGCGATAGCGGTCGCGGATCGCCGCTACATGGGCATCGTCCCGCCACAAGGCGGCGGAAGCGGCCTGGATCGGCAGCGGCATGCCGGCGGCGGCATAGCCGCGCAGCCGTGCGAAACCGGCCAGCAGGCGCGGGTCGCCGGCGACGAAACCGGACCGCAGCCCGGCCGCGTTCGATCGTTTCGAAAGCGAATGGAACACCAGCAGATTGTCGACCGCGCCACCATCCATGCCGGCCGCGGCCTGCAGCGCGCCGGGCGGCGCCTCGCGGTCGTAGATCTCGGCGTAGCACTCGTCGACCGCCAAGACGAAGCCGTGCCGCCGCGCCATCCCGATCAGCCGCCGCAAATAGGCGATGTCGGCGATGCCGCCTTGCGGGTTGGTCGGGCTGCACAGGTAGAACAGCGCGATACGCTCCAGCAGGGCCGGCGACAGCGCGTCGAGATCGGGCAGGAAGCCGGTCTCGGCGCCGGTCTCGAGGAACACCGGTTCGGCGCCCGCCATCACCGCCGCCCCCTCATAGGCGGCATAGAACGGGTTCGGCAGGCAGACCGCCGGCACTTGGCCCGCCTTGCGCGGCGGCACGGCCAGCAGGGCGGCCATGAACAGCCCCTCGCGGGTGCCGGAAAGCGGGACCGGGCCGGTGTCGCGGTCGACCGAGCCGGCCGGCAGGCCATAGCGCCGTTCCAGCCAGCCGGCGGTGGCGGCGCGGAAATCCTCGCTGCCGGCGACCGGCGGATAGCGATGCCAGAGAGGGGCGGTGGCGGCCAGGCTCTCGGCCAGCAGGGGCGGTGCCGCGTGTTGCGGTTCGCCGACCGACATGGCGACCGGCGCCGCGCCCGGCGGCGTGCCGTCGAGCAACGCGGTCAACCGCGCGAACGGGTATGCCGTCAGCGCGGCAAGTCTGTCGTTGATCGGGACGGGCGGCACCATGGTCGGGTCGGTCGAGCCTTGCAGCTAACGGGCGGGAGCGCGGCGACTCTAGCCGCCGGGCCGGGTCCAGACAAGAATCGGTGCCGGGCGCGATTCCGCCGCGACTCCAGATACTTTGCCGGAGAGTCTGCAAACATTGTTTAACGTTTCATTGTCGGCCGGCAGCCGGGCAAAAAAATGGCGGGCCGAAGCCCGCTCAAGTTCGGGGAGGAAGCGGGCGGGGCCGGCACCGGACCGGCCCGCCCCGCCCGCCGTCGTACCGGTCAGACCCGCTGGGAGCCTTGACCGAATTCGGGATACGCCTCCATGCCGAGCTCCGTCTTGTCGAGGCCGAGATTCTCCTCCTCTTCGGAGACGCGGATGCCGACGGTGTATTTCAACGCCAGCCAGACGATGGCGCTGGTCACCGCCATGAAGGCGCCGATGGCGACCACGCCGATGAACTGGGTGACCAGGCTGCCGCCGCCGAAGATGCCGACCGCCAGGGTGCCCCAGATGCCGGCGACCAGATGGGCGGAGATCGCGCCGACCACGTCGTCGATGCGCAGCCTGTCGATCAGCGGCACGGCGACGACCACCAGCCCGCCGCCGATCCCGCCGATGACGATCGACAGCGCATGGTTGGTCAAATCCGGGCCGGCGGTGATCGAGACCAGCCCGGCGATGGCGCCGTTCAGCGCGAAGGTCAGATCCATCTTGCGGAACATGATCTGGCTCATCGCCATCGCCGCGATCACGCCGCCCGCCGCCGCCAGATTGGTGTTGGTGAACACCACCGCCATCGCGGCGGCATCCAGGGCGGAGCCGAGGGCGAGCTGCGAGCCGCCGTTGAAGCCGAACCAGCCGAGCCAGAGGATGAAGGTGCCCAGGGTGGCGATCGGCAGGTTCGACCCCGGCATCGGGTAGACCTGCCCGTTCGCGCCGAACTTGCCCTTGCGGGCGCCGAGGATGACGGCGCCGGTCAGCGCACACCAGCCGCCCACCGAATGGACGATGGTCGAGCCGGCGAAATCGCTGAAGCCCCTCTCCGACAGCCAGCCGGCGCCCCAGGTCCAGGAGCCCTGGATCGGGTAGAGGAAGCCGGTGAGCACCACGACAAAGACCATGAACGGCCACACCTTGATGCGTTCGGCCAGGGTGCCGGAGACGATCGAGGCGGCGGTCGCCACGAAGACCATCTGGAAGAACCAGTCGGACATCTGCGAGTAGCCGGACTCGACCACCGCCGCCAGCACCGCCGGATCCTCGCTGCCGTTCAGCAGTTCCAGCTCGGCGCCGGCCGGGTTGTAGAGCAGCGACAGGGTGCCGATGTAGCCGCCGTCGACGCCGGTGTACATCAGGTCATAGCCGATCAGGTAGTAGAGGATCCCGGCCGCCGAATAGAGGGCGATGTTCTTCAGGCAGATCGCCGCGGTGTTCTTGGTGCGGACCAGGCCGGATTCCAGCATGGCGAAACCGGCCGCCATCCACATGACCAGCGCGCCGTTGATCAGGAACGAGAAGGTGTTGAGGATGAAGGCGGTCTCGCCGGAGACGCCGCCCACCTGCGCCGCCGCCGGCCCGGCGATCAGCCCCGCCGCGGCCATGCCCGCGGCGGCCCATCCGCCCCGCTTCAGAATGTATACGCTCGTGCTCATTACAACGCCTCCGCATTGGTCTCGCCGGTGCGAATGCGCACCGCCGTTGGAATCTCCATGGCGAAAATCTTGCCGTCGCCGATCCGGCCGGTATTGGCGGCTTTCTGGATCGCCTCGACCGCCCGTTCGGCCATGTCGTCGGTGACGACGACCTCGACCCTCACCTTCGGCAGGAAGCTCACCGAGTACTCCGCGCCGCGATAGATCTCGGTCTGCCCCTTCTGTCGGCCGAACCCCTTGACCTCACTGACGGTCAGCCCCTGCAGGCCGAGCGAGGTCAGCGCCTCGCGCACCTCGTCCAGCTTGAAGGGCTTGATGATGGCCATGACCAGCTTCATTGCACTTCCCTTGCCTGTTGCCTCTGCCCGCCGGGGCTCTTTCGGCTGCCCCGCCGGTCAACCCGCTCGATAGTTCAAATCCCGTGCCATTCCTGCCGCGCACGGAATAACAACGCTAAATCAGCGTGTTGGTCCGGTGTGCCGGTGAGCGGAGGTTGCCGATCGGCCGGATAAGTTGCCTAAAAATAAGGCGCTGCCCATGAATTAGGCATGGCGAGAGTCGGCCGGGGCGCTGGACACAGCGGCGGCGGCGTACGATCTTCGCTTCATGACGACGAAACGACGCAAAGACACCGCACCGGCCAGCATCGACGCCGAGGTGGTGGTGGTCGGCGGCGGCGCCGCCGGCCTGACCCTCGCCGCCGCTCTCGGCACCGCCGGGGTGGAGACGGTGGTGGTCGACCGCGAGCCGGTGGCGGCCCGCGCCGCGCCGGGCGAGGGCGACCGGACGACGGCGCTGACCTATGGCTCGGTCAAGGTGCTGCAGGGCATCGGCGCCTGGGACGGGATGGCCGACGAGGCGGCGGCGGTGCTGTCGCTGCACATCGCCGACAACTGGTCGCCGCTGGTGCTGCAGGTCGAACCGGCCGATATCGGCGACCACCCCTATGGCTACAACGTCGACAACGGCGCCATCCGGGCCGCCCTGCTGGATCGCATCGACGCGCTGCCGTCGGTGCGCCACCTGGCGCCGGCCCAGGTGGTGGGGTTCGATCGCGACGGGGCGCGGATCGTCGCCTCGACGGCGGACGGAACCGCGCTGCGCGGGCAGCTCCTGGTCGGCGCCGACGGCCGCGAATCGCCGACCCGCGCCTGGTCCGGCATTCCGGTCCGGCGCTGGCAGTACGACCAGGTGGCGATCGTCTGCACCCTGCGCCACGAGCGGCCGCATCAGGGCGTGGCGGTCGAACATGTGATGCCGTCCGGGCCGTTCGCGCTGGTGCCGATGCCGGACCTGCCCGACGGCGATCACCGCTCGGCGATCATCTGGTGTGAGCGGCGGGCCGACGCGCCGGCCTATCTGGCCCTGCCGCGCGAGGCCTTCGAGGACGAGCTGCAGCGCCGCTGTGGCGACCGGCTGGGCCGGGTGCGGCAGGTCGGCCGGCGCTTCAACTACCCGCTCTCCGGCCTGCATGCCCGGCGCTATGTCGGCGACCGGCTGGCGTTGATGGGCGAGGCGGCGCACGCCATCCACCCGATCGCCGCCCAGGGCCTGAACCTCAGCATGCGCGACGCGGCGGCGCTGGCCGAGGTGGTGGCCGATGCCAGGCGGCTCGGCCTCGATATCGGCGA
>JABDIP010000231.1 GCA_013003675.1 Inquilinus sp. | reverse complement strand
TCACCCGTGCGCCACTCGCCCCGAAGGGCTCGTTCGACTTGCATGTGTTAGGCCTGCCGCCAGCGTTCGTTCTGAGCCAGGATCAAACTCTCAAGTTAGACTGAACCGTTCCCACCAAGACACCCGGAACACGGGCCGAAACCCATACCCCGAACACCAAAGCGGAACCGGCCTCGCGGACCGTCATCAAACGTTCTCACCTCTAACCATCCAGCCCCAAACCAGGGCACCCGCCAACCAGGCCGAAACCCAGTCAACCGGCACCCAACCCGGAACCGGATCGAGTCTCCTTTACAGAAAACCAAAGATGCACGTCCAATGACAATCCTCATCGCGTGACACCGCACACAACGACAACCGCCGCCCGCGCATCCCTTCTCTAACAATCCACCATGTTCAATAAACGCCCCCGGTCGACGGTCCGTGCAAGGACCCCCGGCCGGCGGAGCGCGGTGTATAGACCCCCGGCGGCGAGGCTGTCAAACGCTAATTCGCCAGAAAATCCGGGGCTCGGCGGTGCGTCCGCAACTGTTTGTTAATGCTTTGTTTTCATTCTTATTTGGGGCCGGGGGACCAGATCACTCCGGGATCGCGGGCGGCGTGGCGGGCGGCGGGCCGGTTGAAATGCCACGAAACCCCCGGTTCCCGGGCAGTTGACAGGTCGACTCGACCTCGACCATGGTCGTTCGCTTCTATGGCGAATCGGCCCGTTCTGGCTTCGGGCGGCCGCAGCCCCCGACGATGGAGACAACGGAGTGACACCGAAACGGGTCCCCTCTCGCGTTCCGGCCCTGGCGCTTGCCGCCGGAACCGCGCTGTCCTTCTTCCTCCACGCAACCGTGCCCGCCACCGCCCGTGGCGACAGTACGGCCGGGCTCCCCGCCGGCGCCGAGGTCGAGAACCTGTTCGCCGATCCGGTCGACGGCTTCGCCGTCGTCCCATCCGACAGCCTCGACGCCGGCCCCGACGCCGCGGCACCGGCCGCCGCGCGCGAGCGCCGCGAGGTCACGCTCGGCCGCGGCGACACCCTGGTCGAGACCGTCATCGACGCCGGCGTCTCGCCGGTGGAGGCGAACCAGGCGACCCGCTCGCTGCGCGGCGTGCTCAACCCGCGCCGGCTGCAGGCCGGTCAGCGTATCGCCCTGGTTCTGGAAGAGGCCGCCGACGGCTACCGCCTTGTCGCGCTGGAGATCGCCCGCCGCCAGGGCGGCTTCGCCCTGGTCGTGCCGGATGGCGAGACCGGCTTCGTCGCCCAGCTCACCGAGGGTTCGGCGCTCGACGAGATCGCCGCCGCGCCGGCCGCGATGCCCGAGCCGGCGACGGTGCCCGACCCGGTGGCCGCCGCCGATCCGGTGGCCGCGCCCGGCCCGGTGGCCGCCGCGCCCGCCGAACCGGGCCTGCAGTCCGACCGCGGCGAGCTCAAGGTCGAACGCCTCGACCTGACCCTCGGCCGCGGCGACACCCTGGTCGGCACCCTGGCCGAGGCCGGCGTCGCCCGGCCGGCGGCGCATCAAGCCATCGCCGCCCTGCGCGGCATCGTCGATCCGCGCCGGCTGCAGGCCGGGCAGGCGATCGCCGTCGCCTTCGAACGCCAGGGCAACGAACGCCGCTTCCTCGGCTTCCAGCTGATCCAGCGCGACGGCAGCCTGGCGATCGCCGTCCGCGAGGGCGAGGACGGCTTCCGCGGCCTGTCGGTCGGCGACCCGGCGGGCGGCGCGCATGCCTGGGTCGGCCCGCGCCCGGCCCCGGCCGGCGGCCGGACCCCGGTCCTGGAGGCGGTCTTCCCGTCGCTCGCCCGGGTGCCGCACGGCTCGGTCGAGATCGACGCCCTGGTCCCGGCCGCCGACGCGGTCTTCGTCGCCGGCACCGACGACAGCCGGCTGGAGGAGATCTATCTGCGTTTCCTCGACCTGCGCATCGAGCGGCTCACCCTCACCGTCGGCCGGGGCGACACCCTGGCCGGCATGATGGACGAGGCCGGCGTCGGCCGCGCCGATGCCCATGCGGCGATCGCGGCGTTGCGCGGCGTGTTTAACCCGCGCCGCATGCGCGCCGGACAGGAGGTCGGGCTGGTCTTCGAGGTGCGCGGCGACGACCGCCGCTTCACCGGCATCGAGCTGGCACCGGACATCGAGACACGGGTCGCCGTCGTCCGCACCGAAACCGGCGAATTCGACGCCAGCGCCGAGCAGACGCGGTTCCAGACCCGGCTGCTGAGCGCCGCCGGCACCATCGAGTCGAGCCTCTATCAGGCCTCCAACGACGCCGGCGTGCCCGATCCGATCCTGATCGCGGTCATCCGCGCCTATTCCTTCGAGGTCGACTTCCAGCGCGATATCCGCCCCGGCGACGGCTTCGAACTGCTCTACGAGCAGGACTACGCCGACGACGGCGCCTTCGCCCGCCACGGCAACGTGCTGTTCGCCAATCTGCGCCTGCGCGGCCGCAACAGCCCGATGTACCGCTACCAGTCGTCCGACGGCTCCATCGACTACTACGATCGTGACGGGCAGAGCGTGCGCCGCACGCTGATGCGCACGCCGATCGACGGCGCCCGGATCAGCTCGCGCTTCGGCATGCGCCGCCACCCGATCCTCGGCTACAGCCGGATGCATCGCGGCACCGATTTCGCCGCGCCGAGGGGCACGCCTATCTATGCCGCCGGCAGCGGCACCATCGAGGTCCGCGGCCGCAACGGCGGCTACGGCAACTACATCCGCATCCGCCACAATGGCAGCCTGAAGACCGCCTACGCCCATCTCAGCCGCTTCGCCCGCGGCGTCTCGCGGGGCAGCCGGGTGCAGCAGGGCCAGGTGATCGGCTATGTCGGCACCACCGGCCGCTCGACCGGCCCGCATCTGCACTACGAGGTGCTGATGGGCGACCGCCAGGTCAACGCGTTGACTCTCGACCTGCCCAGCGGCCGCAAGCTCGACGGCGCGGAGTTGGCCGCCTTCCAGCGCGTCGTCCTGGAGCGCGACCAGCAATACGCCGAGGCGCTGAACAGCGTCCAGGTCGCCCAGACCCCGCGCTAGGCCTTATCCACTTACGCGGGACACGGCTCCGGCCCGGTCACGCGGGACAGCGGCGCCGCTCCCTCCCCGTCATCGCGAGCCGCAGGCGTGGCGATCCAGGGCGGCCAGGACAGGACTGGATTGCCGCGGCGCTGCCGCGCCTCGCAATGACGGCGGTTATGGGTGAGTGGGGGCGGCGACCAGGGTCTATCCGGCACCGCCCTCCGCCCTACCGCCAGTCCAGCAGCAGCCGCTCGACGCGGCCGATCAGGAAGCTGACCGTCACGCCGAGCAGCGACAGGATGATGACGCCGGCGAACAGACGCTCCAGATCGTACAGCGAGCCGGCCTCGAGGATATAGGCGCCGACACCGAATTCGGCGCCCAGCATCTCCGCCGCCACCAGCAGGATGATGGCGATCGCCAGCGACACGCGCAGCCCCGACAGGATCGCCGGCAGCGCCCCCGGCAGCACGATCTTGCGCACGATCGACCACCAGGTCAGGCCGAAGCTCTGGCCCATGCGGATCAGCGCCCGGTCGACATTGTCGACGCCGCCATAGGTGGCGACCACCGTCGGGGTGAAGGTGCCCAGGGCGATCAGCGCCACCTTCGAGCTCTCGCCGATGCCGAACCAGATCACGAACAGCGGCAGCAGGGCGATCTTCGGGATCGGGAACAGCGCCGCCACCAGCGGCACCAGCCCGGCGCGGGCCAGCGAGAACAGCGCGATCGGCACGCCGACCGCCACCCCGGCCGACGCCCCCAGCGCGGCGCCGACGACCAGCCGGTGCAGCGAGGGCAGCAGGTGATCCCACAGCGTGCCGCTGCGGGCGAGGTCGACCAGCGTCTGCAGCACCGCCGACAGCCGCGGCAGGGTCAGGTTGGAGATGATCCCGGTCCGCGTGCCGACCTCCCACGCCAGCAGCAGCAGGGCGAACAGCAGCGGCCCGGCATAGGCGCGGCCGCTCGGCGCGAAGCCGCCGCCGCGAAACGGCACCGTCCTGGTGTCGCCGGCGGCCGCCGGCCGTTCGCCGCCGGTCCCGGCCTCCGTCTCAGCCATCGACCAGCTCCCGGTCGGCGTCCATCGCCTCCTCCCGCATCAGTTCCCAGAGCCGGCGCTGCTTGGCATCGAGTTCGGCATCGCCGTGGCCGCGCGCGTCGAGCGGCCGGTCGATCTCGACGATGTCGCGGATTCGCCCCGGCCGGCGCGACAACAGCACGATCCGGTGGCCGAGACGGACCGCCTCGGCCAGATTGTGGGTGACGTAGACGGCGGTGAACGGCGTCCGGCTCCACAGCCCGACCAGATCGTCCATCAGCAGCTCGCGGGTCTGCGCGTCGAGCGCCGACAGGGGCTCGTCCATCAGCATCACCGCCGGGTTGACCGCCAGCGCCCGGGCGATCGCCACCCGCTGCTTCATGCCGCCGGAGAGCTGGCGCGGCAGGGCGCGGCGGAACTCGGTCAGCCGGGTGCGCGCCAGCACGTCGTCGATGATGGCGCGGCTGCGCTCCCGGCCCAGCCGGTGGTCCTCCAGCACCAGCGCCACGTTGCCCTCGGCGCTGCGCCAGGGCAGCAGCGCGAAATGCTGGAAGATATAGGTCAGCGCGTTGAGGCAGCCCTCCGGCGGCGCCCCGAGCTGCAGCACCCGTCCCTCGGCCGGCCGCTCCAGCCCGCCGATCAGCCTGAGCAGGGTCGACTTGCCGCAGCCGGAGGGCCCGACCACGCAGACGATCTGCCCGCTCGGGATCTCCATCGAGATGTCCCGCAGCACCTCGGTCCCGCCATAGCGGTGACCGACCCCCTCCAGCACCAGATCCATCGCCTTCCCGCTGTGTCGGCCGTTGTCCCCGGAAGGAGCCGGCGTTAGGGGGCCTCAGATCATCTCCACATAGGACGGGTCGACCAGCATCTCGGTGGTGATGCTGTCCTTGACCAGCCCCTCGGACCGGAACCAGCCGAGCTGGTCCTCCACCGAGGCCATGTTGAGCGCGCAGCCGCGGCTGATCCGCATCGCCCCGGCGGCGATCTTGCGCGCCGCCAGATCGGGCGCGTCGCCGGTGTAGACGTAGTTGTGGATCATCGCCAGCAGCGCGTCGGCATCGCCGCTGGTCCGGTCGACCAGGGCGGCGTTGAAATCGGCGGCACCGCGGGCGAAGGCGGCGACGAAGGCCGCCGTCATCGAGCGCTCGTCGGCGGCGTTCTTCGCCGAGCTCATCAGGGTGGTCACCTGGTAGTCGGGGAGGTAGTCGGCGATCAGGCCCAGGCGCTGGGCCGCGCCGGCGCCGACCAGACCCTTGGCGATGTTCGGCACGATCGACCAGGCATCGATCTGCCCGGTCTTCAGCGCGCCGATGATGGCGCCCACGGTCTGCAGCGGCACGAAGCGGAGCTCGCTCTCGGCGATGCCCTCCGCCGCCGCCACCTTGGCGCCCATATAGTGGAACGACGAGCCGGCGGTGGTGACGCCATAGCGCCGCCCGGCCAGCGCCGCCGGGCTGGTCAGTCCCGCGGCATGGGCGTCGTTGGAGGCCAGGATCATCTGGCCCTCGATGCCCTTCTCCTCGGTCAGGGCGCCGCCGATCACCTTGGCCGCCCCCTTCTCCGCCAGGCTGATCAGCCCGCCGGAGATCGCCGTCGCGCCGTAGTCGACGTCGCCGGCGGCGATCGCCACCGCCATCGGCTGCGCCGCCTGGAAGAAGGCGAATTCCACATCCAGCCCGGCCTCGGCGAAATAGCCGCGCTCGAAGGCGATGAAGCTGGGCGAATGGCTGGTCAGCCTGAGCGCCCCGATGGTGACCTTGGTGTTGGCGACGGCCGGCCGGCCG
>JABDIP010000218.1 GCA_013003675.1 Inquilinus sp. | reverse complement strand
AGCCAGCGCTCCCAACCTACGCGGCGCGGGGGAAATGTCAATCGACGGCAGGCGAGCCCGGACTGCGGCATCCGATATCGCTATAAAGCCCCTCTTTCATCCGCCACCGGCGCCTTCATCGATGATTTCCCCCGACCCGCCGCACCCGGCGGACCAGCCCTGGCCGCGCAAGGCGACACTGCTCGCCGCCAGCAGCCTGACGGTGATGTCGGGTGCGACCATCGCCCCGTCCCTGCCGGCTGTGGCCGATCATTTCGCGGCGACGCCGGACGTCGCCCTGCTGACCCGCCTCGTGCTGACCGTGCCGGCGCTGTTCATCGCGATCTGTGCCCCGCTGGCCGGATTGATCATCGACCGCTTCGGCCGCAAGCGGATGATCCTCGGCGCGACCCTGGTCTATGTGGTCGCCGGCACCTCCGGTGCGATGCTCGATACCCTGTACGGCATCCTGATCGGCCGGGCCCTGCTCGGCGTCGCCGTCGCCGGCATCATGACCACGGCGACGACGCTGGCGGGCGACTATTTCGACGGGCCGGCGCGCGCCCGATTCATGGGCCTCCAGGCATCGTCGATGGCTTTCGGCGGGGTCGTGTTCATCGCCGTCGGCGGCCTGGCCGCCGACCTGCATTGGCGCGGACCGTTCTTCGTCTATCTTGCGGCGTTGGCGCTGATCCCGGCGATGGCACTGACCCTCTACGAGCCGCAACGGCCTCGGCCGACCCCGGCTCACACGGGCTCGACGACACCGGTGAGCGCGCCCTGGGGACTGGTGGCGCTGCTGTTCGGCACGCAAATCTTCACCTTCGTCGCCTTCTACATGATCCCGGTGCAGCTGCCCTTCTATCTCCGCGAACTCGGCGTTGCGGAGCCGAGGCTGGCCGGTCTGGCGATCGCCAGCGGGGCACTTGTCGCCGCCATCACCTCGATCGGCTATGCCCGGATTCGCGCGCGGCTCAGCCCGCCGACCATCGTCGCCTTGTCGTTCGCCTTGATGGCCGCCGCCTATGCGGCCATCGCATCGGCGGAGACCTTTCCGGCGGTGCTGGCGGCGTTGGTGTTCGCGGGTATGGGCATGGGGGCGATCATGCCGAACCTGTCGCTATGGTTGATGTCGAGTGCGCCGCCGGCGCTCCGCGGCCGGCTGATCGGCGGCATGACCGCCAGCGTATTCCTCGGCCAGTTCCTGTCGCCCCTGCTGGTGCAACCGGTCGCCGGCCCGTTCGGTCTGGCGACCGCCTATGCCGCGACGGCCGGGGCCCTGCTCCTGGTCGCCGCCGGCTTCGCGGTCCACACGCTGCGCCGGAGGAATGGGAGCTAGTTGCCGCGGTTGGACAGCAATTGCCGGCGGTCGAGGGCGAAGCCGATCAGCACCTGGTATCGCAGGGCGTCCGCCGGGCCGGCGATCGGGATCACCTGTTCCAGATCCTCGACCGCCGCGGCGAACCCGGCCCCGCCCGCGAATTCCAGGCTGACCGGGTAGGATTCGCGCGCCAGCACGTTGAGATCGCGGTCGGCCACGGCGACGAAATAGGTATAGGTCGTTTCGCCGCCGGCGAAGGCGGGGCCCCGCTCGACGACGATCGGCATGCGCACGGCGATGGTCACATCGCCGTCGTCATAGGCGCATTGGCCGGTCAGCGTCAGGATCTGCGCGCGGCTGGTCATGTCGGTCAGATCGCGGCCCGGGCCGGGTCGGAACTGCATTGCCTCCGCCGCATCGGCGACGATGGCGACGCGCGGGCAGCGCTCGGCCACATCGGCCTCGTCGTTGCCGGAGCAGGCCGCGAGGACGACCACCGAGAGCGCCGCGAGCCAGCGGCCCGGGCGCACTTTCTTCGACAACCTGCCTGGTCTAGGATCGGCGGCCCTGAGCATGGACGAGCGCCTCGGCTTTTCGGGATCAACGGCAGCGGGACTCTAGGGAATGGCAATGACGGGCACAAGGCCGGCCACGATGCCTGAAGACGGTGGCGCGGCCGGCAACGGACGCCCCGCGCTGACCATTCGCCTGACCAGCCCGCGCGGTTTTTGCGCCGGGGTCGATCGCGCCATCCTGATCGTCGAGCGGGCCTTGGAGAAATACGGGCCGCCGGTCTATGTCCGGCACGAGATCGTCCACAACCGCTTCGTGGTCGAGAGCCTGGAGGCGAAGGGCGCGGTTTTCGTGGAGGAGCTCGACGCGGTTCCGAATGGCGTGCCGGTCGTCTTCTCCGCCCATGGCGTGCCGAAATCGGTGCCGGCGGAGGCGGAGCGGCGCGGGCTGTTCTATCTCGACGCCACCTGCCCCCTGGTCAGCAAGGTGCATAACGAGGCCGAGCGCCACCATCGGGCCGGGCGCCAGATCGTGCTGATCGGCCATGCCGGGCACCCGGAGGTGGTCGGCACCATCGGCCAGTTGCCGGATGGGGCGGTGGTGCTGGTGGAGACGGTCGAGGATGTCGCGCGCATTGCCGTCGGCGATCCGGGCAATCTGGCCTACGCCACCCAGACCACCCTATCGGTCGACGACACCGCCGCCATCGTCGAGGCCTTGCGCCGCCGCTTCCCCAGCATCGAAGGGCCGCGCAAGGAGGACATCTGCTACGCCACCACCAACCGGCAGCAGGCGGTCAAGACCATCGCCGCCGGCTGTGACGCGGTGCTGGTGGTGGGCGCGCCGAATTCGTCGAACTCGCTGCGCCTGGTCGAGGTCGCGCAGCGCGCCGGCTGTCCGCGCTCGGCGCTGGTGCAGCGCGCGGCGGAGATCGACTGGCCGTGGCTGGACGGGGTCCACCGGCTCGGCATCAGCGCCGGCGCCTCGGCCCCGGAAGCGCTGGTCGACGAGGTGATCGCCGCCTGCCGGCAACGCTACGACGTCACCGTCGAGCAGGTCTCGGTGACCGAGGAGAATGTCTCCTTCCGCCTGCCGCGGGTGCTGGAGGATGCCTGACGGCACGCGATCGCCGGACCCGGAGGACAACGAGCAGGCAGCCCTGGCCGAGGTGGCGCGCCGCTATGCGGTCGCCATCACTCCGGCGATGGCCGCCCTGATCGATCCGGCCGATCAGGCCGACCCGATCGTCCGTCAGTTCCTGCCCGACGCGGCGGAGCTGGAAACCCAACCGGGGGAGTTGGCCGACCCGATCGGCGATGTCGCGCACAGCCCGGTCAGGGGCATCGTCCATCGCTATCCGGACCGGGTGCTGCTGAAGCTGCTGCACGCCTGCCCGGTCTATTGCCGCTTCTGTTTTCGCCGCGAGATGGTCGGTCCCGGCGGCGAGGCGCTGTCGCCCGGCGAACTGGCCGCCGCCCTCGACTACATCCGCGAGCGGCCGGCGATCTGGGAGGCGATCCTGACCGGCGGCGACCCGTTGCTGCTGTCGCCGCGCCGGCTCGGCGAGACGATCGGCGCCCTCGACGCCATCGACCATCTCGGGGTGATCCGCCTGCATACGAGAGTGCCGACCGTGGCGCCGGAGCGGATCACGCCGCCCCTGCTGGCGGCGCTGGCGACCGACGACAAGGCGGTGTGGCTGGCGCTGCACGTCAATCATCCACGCGAACTGACCCCGGCGGGGCTGGCGGCGATCCGCGACCTCGCCCGGGCCGGCGTCGCGCTGGTGTCGCAGACCGTGCTGCTGAAGGGCGTGAACGACGACGCGGCGACGCTGGAGACGCTGTTCCGCGCGCTGGTCAAGGCGCGGGTCAAGCCCTACTACCTGCATCATGCCGATCTGGCGCCGGGCACCGCGCATTTCCGCACCACCCTCGGCGCGGGGCAGGCGCTGGTGGCCGCCCTGCGCGGCCGGCTCTCCGGCCTCTGCCAGCCGAGCTATGTGCTCGACATCCCCGGCGGCCACGGCAAGGTGCCGGTCGGCCCCTGCCATCTGGAGGGTTCCGACGCCGGCGGCTGGCGGGTCACCGACCCGGCCGGGCGGGCCCACGCCTACCCGCCCCTGCGGGATTGACCGGCGCGGCGAAAGCCCGCACTTTCCCGCCGCCATGGCCGTCTACACCGAAGTCACCGACGAACAGGTCGACGCCTTCCTCGCCCAGTACGATCTGGGTGCGGTGCTGTCGCTGAAGGGCATCGCCGAGGGCGTGGAGAACACCAACTACCTGCTCGTCACCGCACAGGGCCAATTCATCCTCACTCTCTACGAGAAGCGGGTCGACGAGGGCGACCTGCCCTTCTTCCTGGCGCTGATGGAGCACCTGGCGGCCAAGGGCGTCACCTGCCCGGTACCGCTGCATGGGCGCGACGGGCGGGCATTGCGCCAGTTGGCCGGGCGGCCGGCGGTCATCGTCAGCTTCCTCGAGGGCTTGTGGCCACGCCGGCCGCAACCGCGACACTGCGCCGAGCTCGGCGCCGCGCTGGCGCGTATGCACCTCGCCGGCCTGGACTTCACGATGACCCGGCCGAACAACCTGTCGGTCGGCGGCTGGCGGCCGATCTTCGAGCCCTGCGCCGGGCGCGCGCACGAGGTGCAAGAGGGTCTCGCCGACGCGCTGGCGGCCGAACTCGAGACGCTCGAGGCGGATTGGCCGACCGGCCTGCCGAGCGGCCTGATCCACGCCGACCTGTTCCCCGACAACGTCTTCTTCACCGGCGACCGTCTGACCGGCCTGATCGACTTCTATTTCGCCTGTACCGACGCCTTCGCCTACGATCTGGCGATCTGCCTCAATGCCTGGTGCTTCGAGCCGGATCGCTCGTTCAACGTCACCAAGGCGCGGGTGATGCTGTCGGCCTACCGCAAGGTCCGGCCATTCTCCACCGCCGAGTTGGAGGCGCTGCCGCTGCTCGCCCGCGGCAGCGCCTTGCGTTTCCTGCTGACCCGCCTCTACGACTGGCTGAACCACCCGGAAGGTGCCTTCGTGAAACCCAAGGACCCGCTCGAATACTGGCGCAAGCTGCGTTTTCACCAGCAGGTTTCCGGCCCCGCCGCCTACGGGCTCGACTGATGGCGGCGCGCAAGGTCGAGGTCTTCACCGATGGGGCGTGCAGCGGCAATCCCGGCCCCGGCGGCTGGGGTGCGGTGCTGCGCTGGGACGGCCACGAGAAGGAGCTGTTCGGCGGCGAGCGCAACACCACCAACAACCGCATGGAGCTGATGGCGGCGATCATGGCGCTGGAGAGCCTGCGCCGGCCGGTCAAGGTCGCTCTGACCACCGACAGCACCTATGTCCGCAACGGCATCACCAAATGGCTGAAGGCCTGGAAGGCCCGCGATTGGCGCACCGCCGACAAGAAGCCGGTGAAGAACGTCGACCTCTGGCAACGGCTGGAGCAGGCGGCGGCCCGCCACGACGTCGAGTGGCACTGGGTGCGCGGCCATACCGGCCACCCGGAGAACGAACGCGCCGACGTGCTGGCACGGCAGGGCCTGAAGAACGCGCGCTGAATCACAAGACACCGTGGCTGCCGCGTCGCGATTCATCGACTCCGACGATGGTAACTGTAACAATCGCGGTGTTGGCCATTCCGGCCAAGGGATCCGCCAACCGGGTACCACACGCCACAGACGCTGGAAGAACAGGGAGAAATCGATGAACAAGGACTGGAGAGAGGAGTTTTCCTCGCGCAGCGAAGCCTATGAGGCCTCCGAGGACCGGCCGACTAACCGCTCGTCCACGCCGACGATCGGCGACGTGATCAACACCCGGTTCGGCCGCCGCGACGTCATGCGCGGCGCGCTCGCCGTTTCGGCGATTTCGGCGACGCTGGGCCCGGCGGCACTGGTCAGTACAACGGCCAAGGCGGCGATGTCGCGCTATGAGTTCGACGAGATTTCCCACGGCGTCGACGAAACCCACCACGTCGCTCCGGGGTACTCCGCCGAGGTGCTGATCCGATGGGGCGATCCTGTGGTCCCCGGCGCGCCCGCCTTCGACCCGATGAATCAGAGCGCGGCGGCCCAGGAGATGCAGTTCGGCTATAACTGTGACTTCATCGGCTATGTGCCGTTGCCCTATGGCTCGAACAGCGCCGATCACGGCCTGCTCTGCGTCAACCACGAATACACCAACGAAGAGTTGATGTTTTCCGGCCTCGGCAAGCAGGACGGCGACGCCGAGTTCTCAGGCATGACCAAGGAGCTGGTCGACATCGAGATGGCCGCCCATGGCGGCTCGGTCATCGAGGTAATGCGCGGCGGCGACGGCAAGTGGTCGGTGGTGCCGGACAGCCCCTATGGCCGGCGCATCACCATGCTGAGCAC
>JABDIP010000214.1 GCA_013003675.1 Inquilinus sp. | reverse complement strand
CATCGTTCTCGCGGCCATGGTCGACGGCGGCCGGCGGTGCGGTCAAGCGCGGCGGCGGGTCGGTCCCGTCGTCCCGGGATGCGCCCGGCCCGCCACCCTCGGCGTCACGGGCTTGTGAACCGAGTTGGCTGCCCGGCGGACGGCCGAGGTGCAAGACTGGGAGCATGATGAAGACCCCGCACCGCCGTCACCGCCCGACCGCCCAGTCCGGCGCCGGCGCGGCCGCCCCGATCGCCCTGGCCGGGCTGCTCGCCCTGGCGACCGGGTTCGCCGCCACCCTGGCCGCCGCCGAGCCGCGCTATTGGCGGGCGGAATGGCCGGCGACAGATTTCGAGAAAACCTCCATCGACCTGTCGGAGATCATCTCCGGCGGGCCGCCGAAGGACGGCATTCCGTCGATCGACGCGCCGGTCTTCGTGCCCGTCGCCGAGGCGGCCGACCTCGCCCCGACCGAGCCGGTGTTGAGCCTGGAGATCGCCGGCGATGCCCGCGCCTATCCGCTGCGCGTGCTGATCTGGCACGAGATCGTCAACGACACCGTCGGCGGTGCGCCGGTGGCGGTGACCTACTGCCCGCTGTGCAATTCCGGCATCGTCTTCGACCGGGTGATCGACGGCCGCGAGACGACGTTCGGCACGACCGGCAAGCTGCGCCGCTCGGACATGGTGATGTACGACCGGCTGACCGAGAGCTGGTGGCAGCAATTCCTCGGCGAGGCGGTCGTCGGCGAGCTGACCGGCACCGTGCTCGACATCCGCCCCTCGCGGCTGGAATCGGTCGAGCGCTTCGCCGCCCGCCACCCGGACGGCAGGGTGCTGGTGCCAGCCAACCCGCGCATGCGCAGCTATGGCCGCAACCCCTATGCCGGTTATGACAGTACTTCCTGGCCGTTCCTCTATCGCGGCGATTACGATGGGCCGGTACCGGCGCTGGCGCGGGTGGTCGCGGTGGGCGACCAGGCCTGGACCCTGGACATGCTACGCCGGGCCGGCCGCATCGAGGCCGGCGACCTGGTGCTGACCTGGGAGGCGGGGCAGAACTCCGCCCTCGACACGGCCGCCATCGCCGAGGGTCGCGACGTCGGCAACGTCGTCGTCCAGCGCCGCACCGCCGACGGCCTGGCCGACGTGCCCTACGACATCCCCTTCGCCTTCGCCTTCCGTGCGTTCATGCCGGAAGGGGTGCTGCACCACGACGGGGCGTAGTCAGGGTGGCGGCCCGCCGCGCCCCGACGGCCCGCGCGATCACAGCCCTTCGACGTACCGCACCATCCGCTGCCGCATCGCCGCGTCCGGCAGGCGGCCATGGGCGGCGCCCATGTTCTCGCGCATGTGGTCGACGCGCGAGGTGGCCGGGATGGCGCAGGTGACGGCGGGGTGGGAGATCACGAATTTCAGCAGGAACTGGGCCCAGTTGGCGCAGTCGATCTCGCCCGCCCAGGCCGGCAGCGGATGGCGCTGGAACAGGTCGAACAGCCGGCTGCGGCGGAACGGGCGGTTGGCGATCACCGCCAGGCCGCGTTCGGCGGCGAGCGGCAGCAGCGCCCGCTCGGCCCGGCGGTCGAGGATGTTGTAGGTGAGTTGCACGAAGTCGAGCGGCTGCTCCGTCATCAGTTCGGCCATCTCGGGATGGCGGCGGCCATGCGAGGTGGTGATGCCGACATAGCGCACGCGGCCCCGCGCCTTCCACACCGCCAGCGTCTCCAGATGCGCCCGCCAGTCGAGCAAATTGTGGACCTGCATCAGGTCGAAGCCTTGCGGCGCCCAGAGCCGCTCCGACGCCTCCATCTGGCTCACGCCGCGCGACTGCAGCACGGTCCAGACCTTGGTCGCGGAGAAGGGCGCCGCGGCATCGCCGATCCGCTCCAGGCAGTGGCCGATTACCGCCTCCGACGAGCCGTACATCGGCGAGGAATCGATCATGCCGCCGCCGGCCTCGAAGAACGCCCGCAGTACCTCGACCCGCGCGTCGCGCAGGGCCGGGTCGTCGCCCACGTCGAAGGTCAGCCAAGAGCCCATGCCGATCACCGGCAGCCGCTCGCCGGTCGCCGGTATGGGCTTGGTAAGTTGGGGCCCGGATTGGGCGCCGGCACGGCGCGGCGCCAGCCCGGCGGCCAGCCCGAGCGCGCCCAGCGACGCCAGCACCGCGCGGCGGCCCGGTCCCCGGTTGCTCCGCATCATGCCCTGGCCCTCCGAAAGCAAGAGACGGCAGTTCTGCACCGCCCGGTCTTCGGCGGGCAAATCATATCCTCGTGTGCTCTTATTGCTTTTCGTACCGTGCCGCTGGGATTCCAGTGATCGGACCGGTCAACGGTTGTCGGCGGCGAACCGGATGACCGCCGTGCAGACACGATTGCGATGCCGGTCCCGGATTTCTCCGGGACCGGCGACCTCGCGTTCTATTCGCTCAGGCCGATGCTTCTGCTGAAGGCCTTGTGGCTGTCGACCATCTCCTGGGTTTCGGGCGTTCTCGTCGCCCAATCCGCCCAAGCGCCCTGCGCGGCGGCCCGGAACGTCGCACGATCTTCCGGCGACCAGTCGTAGATGGTCACGCCCTCGGCCGGCAATTCGGCCAACGCTCTCCCGTTCTCCACCAGGACCTGCATGATCAGGTCTATGGCAAGCGCCTTCTCGGCGACGGTGAGGATGGTGCGCTGCTGATCGGTCATGCCCTCCCACACATCGGTCCGGCAAGCCAAATGGTCCGACGACATGGAATGGAAGCCCGGATAGGTGGTGTGCTTCGCGATGTCGTAGATGCCAAGGCTGCGGTTCACGGCCAGGGTCGCGGCATCGGCGCCGTCGATAATGCCGGTTTCAAGGGCTGTGAATATCTCGGTGAAATCCATCACAA
>JABDIP010000200.1 GCA_013003675.1 Inquilinus sp. | reverse complement strand
GGCCGCCCCACTCCCCTTCCCCCGCCCGGCAAGCCCTGCCGGGGCGGCAGCTTCTGCCCGGCGGCGCCCGACGCGCACAGCGCGAGGTGCCGGGAACCAGCGCCCGTCCGGTGGCATGCCGCTTGCTACGTGTGGCGGCGTCAACCCGATGCCGCCACCAAAGGGATGCCGACACGCCATGGCCTCGCCGATCCGCAGTCACCCCGAACCGGCCCCGGCTCTCATCGACCCGGCCGGTCTCGACGCAGCGTTTTCCAGCCTGGCCGACCTGCTGAATCAGGCACCCGGCGCTCCGGCGGTGGTCCGTCACGCGCTGGAAGTGGTTCGCGAGGCCGAGGCGATGTTGGCCGCGCAACGCCAGCGCATCGCCCATCTGGAACACCTCAGCGCCACCGACGATCTGACCGGCCTCGGCAACCGGCGCGGCTTCCTCGACCATCTGCGCCGCCACCTGGCGGCCGCCAAGCGGCACGGTGAAACCGGCGTGCTGGCGCTCTGCGACCTCGACCACCTGAAGCAGGTCAACGACCGCCACGGCCATCCGGCCGGCGATGCCGTGCTGCGCCAATTCGCCGAAGCCCTACGACGGAATGTGCGGGAGACCGACGTGGTGGCGCGCCTTGGCGGCGACGAATTCGCCATCCTGCTGACCCGCTGCCGGATCGCGGGCGGAATGACCCGGATCGAGACGCTGGCGGCGCTCGCCGAAGCGCAGGCGCTGGTATGGCGCGGCACACCGATCCCGCTGCGCGTCAGCGTCGGCGCGGTATCCTATGACGCCGGCGCCACCCCCGACGCGCTGATCGCCGCCGCCGATGCCAGGCTCTATGAATGCAAGGCGGCGCGGCGGGACCAGCGCAGTTCCCGCCCCGGATGACCTTCGGATCTGCCGGCAGGCTCGGCCGGCCGGCTTCCCCGGTCGCCGGTGTCCTCCTTGGCGAGCGGCGCGACATGGACCTCCATTCAGAGTTCGCGAGTTGCATTTAGGGCTGTGCTAGTCTCGTCGATACCGAGCGTGAATCGACGAAGCACGCGGACATGGGCTTTCCAAGAATGCGGGAATTCTGGTTTGCGCCGCCTTGTTGACACCGGCAGGAGGCGTTGAAGGCCAGTCTCCATTGGCCAACCACCCTCGCCAACTAGAAAACTGCCACGATAGCGTGTCCACTGAACGTAGTCCGCGAAAATCAAGTATAATTGGTGAATTTTGACGTGACGATGGAATAATCGGATATGTCCAGTCTAGATTCATTTTCTCGAAAAGGCTGGGTTGTTTTATTCGTATTTGTCGTGACACAGATCGTATACCTAGCGATGGTGTTGGTGACCTTGCCGCATCTTCGTAGTCTGGCAGGTGGCCTGGAGCCATTTGACCTGTTGCCCGGCGGGTATGACATGGACTACGCAAGACGCTTGCTGGAGGCCATCGGATCGGAGGGGAGAGCCTTCTATCTCACTCGCCAGATCCCCTTGGATCTGCTCTATCCGGGGTTGTTCGCGGCAACATTCGCGATGGTTTGGCTCTGGCTATTCGCCAGACTATCTAGCCCGTCGCCCCTGCTGCGGGCAGGTGCACTGCTGCCGATAGTGGTCGGCATTGCGGACTATGCCGAGAACGCCCTTGTCGTGACGATGCTGATAGGCTTCCCGAATCTGTCAAAGGGCGTAGTGAAGGCGGCAAGCCTTTTCACAGTGACCAAGTCCATGGCGACGGTCCTGTATTTCGTCGCCTTGCTGTGCCTTCTCGCAGTTGTCGGAGTCCGCAGATATCGAGCCGGGAGACCGTGAATCCTGGTTCCCGACAACTGACCTGTAATCTTCATTCAATGGCCGTTTCGGTCAGACTGTGAAGCCAGTCCAAGAGCGGCTCGATTTCGCTGTAGTAGGACCCCAAACGTTCGCCTAGGGCAACAAAGCGAACCGGTCGTGGGCCCAGTCCCTAGTCGCCGACATCCTTCTTGGCGAGCGGCTTGGCGACGCGGATGTGGAGTTCCTTCAGGCGGGCGTCCTCGACCTCCGCCGGGGCCTGCATCATCAGATCCTCGGCCCGCTGGTTCATCGGGAAGGCGACGACCTCGCGGATGTTCGGCTCGTCGGCCAGCAGCATGACGATACGGTCGATGCCGGGGGCCGAGCCACCATGCGGCGGGGCGCCGAATTTCAGCGCCGACAGCATGCCGCCGAAGCGCTCCTCCAGCACCTCCGCCGGATAGCCGGCGATCTCGAACGCCTTGTACATGATCTCCGGCCGGTGGTTCCGGATCGCCCCGGAAGACAGTTCCACGCCGTTGCAGACGATGTCGTACTGGTAGGCCATGATCTCGAGCGGATCCATGGTCTCCAGCGCCTTCAGCCCGCCCTGCGGCATCGAGAAGGGGTTGTGGCTGAAATCGACGCGGCCGGTTTCCTCGTTCAGTTCGAACATGGGGAAGTCGACGATCCAGCAGAAGGCGAAGCGGTCGCGCTCGACCACGTCCATCTCCTCTGCGATGCGGGTTCGGGCCAGACCGGCCATCTTCGCCGCCGCCGGCTTCTGGTCGCAGACGAAGAAGACCGCGTCGCCGTCCTCCAGCCCGGCCGCCTCGCGCAGCGCCGCCTGGGCCGCGGCGGGCACGAACTTGGCGATCGGCCCCTTGCCCTCGCCGCCGGCGAACAGGATGTAGCCGAGGCCCGGCGCGCCCTGCTCCTGCGCCCAGGCGTTCAGCTTGTCGAAGAAGCTGCGCGGGCGGTCGGACACCTTCGGCGCGCGGATCGCGCGGACCACGCCGCCGCGGGCGATCACCCCCTTGAAGGCGCGGAACTCCACGTCGTCGCGCTCGAACACCTGGCTGACGTCGACGATCTCCAGCGGGTTGCGCAGATCCGGCTTGTCGGTGCCATAGCGCAGCATCGCCTCCGCGAAGGGGATGCGCGGGAACGGCGAATCGGTCACCGCCCGGCGCGTGCCGGTGAAATCGGCGAATTCCTCGAACACCCCGTGCAGCACCGGCTCCAGCGCGGCGAACACGTCCTCCTGGGTGACGAAGCTCATCTCGAAATCGAGCTGGTAGAACTCGCCCGGCGACCGGTCGGCCCGGCTGTCCTCGTCGCGGAAGCAGGGCGCGATCTGAAAATAGCGGTCGAAGCCGGCGACCATCAGCAACTGCTTGAACTGCTGCGGCGCCTGCGGCAGCGCATAGAACTGGCCCGGGTGCAGCCGGCTCGGCACCAGGAAATCGCGCGCGCCCTCCGGGCTGGAGGCGGTCAGTATCGGCGTCTGGAACTCGGTGAAGCCCTGCTCGATCATCCGCCGGCGGATCGAGCTGATCACCTCGGAGCGCAGCAGGATGTTGCGCTGCATCTTCTCTCGCCTGAGGTCGAGATAGCGATAGCGCAGCCGCACCTCTTCGCCGGAATCGGCGTCGACATTGACCTGCAACGGCAGTACATCGGCCGTCGCCTGGACCGCGACATCCTCGATCTTGACCTCGATGCGGCCGGTCGGCAGCCGGTCGTTGACCGTCTCGTCGGTGCGCCTGGCGACGGGGCCGGTGACAGTGATCACGCTCTCCACCCGCGCAGCCTCGGCGGCCGGGAAATGCGGGCTGGAGACGTCGATCACGCACTGCGTCAGCCCGTAATGGTCGCGCAGGTCGATGAACAGCAGATTGCCATGGTCGCGCTTGCGATGGATCCAGCCGGACACGCGAACGGGCTCGCCGGCGTCGGCCTCGCGGAGCGCGCCGCAGGTATGGGTGCGATAGGCATGCATGACGAACGGTCCCTCGGTGCCCCGAAAGCGCCGGGGCCGGTCGGCGCGAAAAGCACATGGAAGGCCGCGGCTTGTCAAGACGGGAGACCGCGGCGCGGCGCATTTCCGCCGACCATCCGGTTTGTCGGCATCCGGCCGCCATGCTAAAGAGCGGCGATGGCTGATTCCCCCGGATTGATCACCGACGCCGCGGAATGCGCGGCGTTCTGCGAGCGCCAGGCCGGCGCCGATTACATCACCGTCGACACCGAGTTCATGCGCGAGAACACCTTCTGGCCGAAGCTGTGCCTGGTGCAGGTCGGCGGGCCGGAGGAAGCCGCGGCGATCGACCCGCTGGCGCCGGGCATGGACCTGGCGCCGCTGTTCGCCCTGATGGCCGACCAGAGCGTGCTGAAGGTGTTTCATTCGGCCCGGCAGGACATCGAGATCTTCGTCAATCTGGCGGGCGCGGTGCCGATGCCGCTGTTCGACACCCAGGTGGCGGCGATGGTGTGCGGCTTCGGCGACAGCGTCGGCTACGAAACGCTGGTCAACCGCCTGGCCGGCGCGCAGGTCGACAAGACCTCGCGCTTCACCGACTGGTCGCGGCGGCCGCTGACCGAAAAGCAGCTTCGCTATGCCCTGGCCGATGTCGTCCATCTACGGCCGATCTACGAGAAGCTGCACCGGCAACTGGCGGAGAGCAATCGCGACCACTGGCTCGCCGAGGAGGTCTCGGTGCTGACCGACCCGGCCACCTATCGCGTCGAGCCGGAAGACGCGTGGCGGCGGATCAAGACCCGGTCGAACGACCCGCGTTTTTTTGCCTGCCTGCGCGAGGTGGCGGCCTGGCGCGAGCGCGAGGCGCAGAAGCGCGACCTGCCGCGCGGCCGGCTGCTGCGCGACGACGCGCTGACCGAGATCGCCGCGCACGCCCCGCGCACGGTGGAAGAGCTGGGCCGCACCCGCGGCCTGAGCCGCAGCATGGCCGAGGGCTGGCAGGGAGCCGGCCTGATCGCCGCGGTCGAGCGGGCTTTGGCGATACCGCCGGATCAGCGGCCGCGGCCACCGGAACGCGTGCGGCCGCCGCAGGGCATCGGGCCGGTCATCGAATTGCTGCGCGTATTGTTGAAGATGAAGTGCGATTCGAACGACGTGGCACAGAAGCTGGTCGCCAATGCGAGCGATCTGGAGATGATCGCCGTCGACGACAAGGCGGATGTGCCCGCACTGCGGGGCTGGCGCCGTGAACTGTTCGGCGAGGACGCGCTGGCCCTGAAACATGGCCGCCTCGGCCTTGCCATCGACCGCGGCCGGGTGCGCCTGATCCCCGCCGGCGAAGCGCCGGCGCGGAAGAGCGCGAAGGGCTGAGGGCAACGCCGCCCTTCATGCTGCCAGATGCGCGCGGCGGCGCCGACGGCCGGCTCGCCTATTCGCCGATGGCGATGCGCGCCGGGCACGTCATGATCTTGGCCACGGCCTCCAGGCGGCGTTCGACGATGTCGCCGCTCAGGGTGTCGAGCTCCGCCGGGAGGCTGAGTACCAGGGTGTCGTCGACCTGTTCCAGCCGGGTCTTCTCGAGCAGCGCCGGCACGCCGCCGGAGAGTGCCAACCCGAGCCGTAGCGTGGCGCCGAGCAGTTCCGCGCGCTTCATCTCATCGGGCGCCAGGACGTGTTGCATCGATCGCGTCACCCGGTCGCCCAGAATGCCGCCATAGCGGACGTAGATCGCTGCGGCGAGGAACACGCGCTCGGCATGTTCGATGCCGACAACGGCCAGCCGGAGGGTGCGCAGGAAGGCATGCTCTGCACGGTAGTCCGGATGCTCGGCCCAGCAGAAATCGCTGAGCAGGCACGCCGCCTCGCGGATCCGGGCGGCGGCTTCGGTCTCGCCGACAAACAGGTCGCGGGTCCACCGCGCGATGCCGGAGGCCTCGCCGAACCGGTCGAGCTGGCGGGCAATCTCCGAACAGGTGTGCAACAGCGGGTCGGTCGCCCGCTCCTTCTCCCGCAGCAGGTCGAACAAATGCCCCTCGCGCAGGCCGTAGGCGGAAAAGACCACCGTCGCCGGCGCCATCGCCTGCAGCAGCCCCTCCAGCACCAGCCCGCCATAGGGCAGGGTCTCCAGCCTCTTGCGGTTGACCTGCGGCAGGCGCTCCAGCGATGCCCTGCCCTGTCGTCCGATCACCGCCGCCAGCGCCACCACCTCCGATGCCGGCACGGCGTATTGATGGATCACATGCACCGGGTACTTGCTGCGTGCCATGTGCACCTTGGCCAGCGACCGCCAGGCGCCACCGACCGGATAGAAGGTGCGGCCGCGATAATCGGCCAGCCACGACTGTTCCTCGAAATGGCGGGCGATGATTGCCCGCGCCTCCGCCCTGCCCTTCTCGACATTCATCAGCCGGAATGGTCCCAGCGGCAGTGTCACCTGGTGGCCGAACGCGCCCCGGTCGAGAGCCACCAGTTCCAGCGAGCCGCCGCCCAGATCGCCCATCACGCCGTCGGCGCCGGGGGCGCCGGACAAGGCCCCCATGGCCGATAGCCGCGCCTCCTCCATGCCGCTGATCACGGTGACATCGAAATTGCAGCGCCGCTCGACCTCGGCCACGAAGGCCGGCCCGTCCTCGGCCTCGCGGACCGCCGCCGTCGCCAGCACGTCGACACTGCGGACACCCATGCCATCCAGCAGGCGGCGGAACCGCGTCAGGTTGCGCAACGCCATCGCCGTCCCCTCGGGGTGGAGGCGGCCGGTGCGTGACAGGTCGCGGCCGAGGCCGCACAGCACTTTCTCGTTGAAGACCGGGACAGGTGCCCGGCTCAGCCGGTCGTAGACGACGACACGAATCGAATTCGAGCCGATGTCGACGACGGCGATCCGGGCCTTGCGCCCTCGGGCGATCGGCCCGATGCGCATCGCAGGGAACGCCACTAGACGCCTGTCCGAGGAATGCTTACGGGCCGCATTGCGTATCCAAGGGTTTCGACCGGGATGGCGTCGTGTGGCGGCGCCGGACGACGCCGCGAATCCTTGAATACGCGGCCCTCCGGGTCGACCGCAAGCATTACCCGGACGGGTTCCCGGATCAGCTCTGGATCTTCAGGACCAGTTTCGGCGCCCGCTTGGGATCCTTCAGCGCGCTGCCGCGGCCCGACAGGCTGGGATTGGTCATGAAATAGCGATGCACGCTGAAGGCATCCTCCGGCGCCTTGACCCGCTGGAACGAGCCGTCCGCGGCGAGGGTCCAGGAATTGGTCTCGTCGCGCAGATTGGCGACCATGATCTCCTCGAGCACCTGGCGGTGCACGGTCGGGTTCTCGATCGGCACCAGCGTCTCCAGCCGGCGGTCGAAATTGCGCTCCATCCAGTCGGCGGAGGAGATGAACACCTTCGCATGGGCCGACGGCAGCTTGTGACCGTTGGCGAAGCAGACGATGCGCGAATGCTCGAGAAAGCGGCCGACGATGCTCTTCACCCGGATGTTCTCCGACAGGCCGGGCACGCCGGGGCGCAGGCAGCAGATGCCGCGGACGATGAAGTCCATCTGCACGCCGGCCTGGCTGGCCTTGTAGAGCATGTCGATGATCTCGTCGTCGACCAGCGAGTTAAGCTTGGCCCAGATTTGCGCCGGCTTGCCGTTCTTGGCGTTGGCGATCTCCGCCTCGATCAGTTCGAACAGGGTCGGACGGATCTGCAACGGCGCGATCTTTACCCGGTCCATATGCGCCGGCGGCGCATAGCCGGTCATGTAGTTGAACATCGCCGCGGCGTCGTGACACATCTTCTGGTCGCAGGTGAAGTAGCTGAGGTCGGTGTAGATCTTCGCGGTGATCGGGTGGTAGTTGCCGGTGCCGAAATGCACATAGGCCTGCAAGCCGCCCTGCTCGCGTCGCACCACCAGCGATACCTTCGCGTGCGCCTTCAGGTTCATGAATCCATAGACGACCTGGCACCCGGCGCGTTCGAGATCGCGGGCCCAGCGGATATTCGCCTCCTCGTCGAAGCGCGCCTTCAACTCGACCATCGCGGTGACCGACTTGCCGGCCTCGGCCGCCTCGATCAGCGCCTGGACGATCGGCGAGTCCTTCGAGGTGCGATAGAGCGTCTGCTTGATCGCCACCACGTCGGGGTCGCGCGCCGCCTGGCGCACGAACTGCACCACCACGTCGAAGCTCTCATAGGGGTGGTGGACGATGAAGTCCTTGTGCTGGATGGCGGCGAAGCAATCGCCGCCGAAATCGCGAATCCGCTCGGGGAAGCGCGCATTGTAGGGTGAGAACAGCAGTTCCGGGCGATCGTCGACGATGACCTGGCTGATATCGGCAAGACCGATAAGCCCTTCGAGCGAGAAGAGATCCTCCTCCGCCGCGCCCAACTCATTGCGGACGAAGCTGCGAAGGCTGTCCGGCATCGAGGCGTTGACCGACAGCCGGATAACGCTGCCGCGACGGCGGCGCTTGAGCGCCGTCTCGAAGGTCTTGACCAGATCCTCCGCCTCTTCGTCGATTTCCATTTCGCTGTCGCGCAGCACGCGAAAAACGCCATGGTCGAGCGTCTCGAAGCCGGGGAACAGCCGGTCGAGGAACATCAGGATGACATCCTCGATCAGCACGAACCGGATGTTCTCGCCGGGCAGACGGATGAAGCGGCCGAGCTGGTGCGGCACCGGCACCAACGCGTTCAGTTCGCGGTCCTCGTGCCGGTTGACGAGTTGCAGGGCGAGGCTGAATCCACGGTTCGGGATGAAGGGGAACGGGTGCGCCGGGTCGATCGCCAGCGGCGTCAGGATCGGATAGATGTCGTCGAGGAAGGTCTGCTCGAGCCATTTTTGCTCGGTCTTGGTCAACTCCTCGATGTCGAGCACGGCGATGCCAGCGTCGCGCATCTCCTTTCGCAACTCCTGCCAGCCGTTCTGCTGATCGGTCATCAGTTCGCCGACCCGATCGTTGATCGCCGAGAGCTGCTGCGACGGAGTCAGGCCGTCGACGCTGGGGGCCTTCACGCCCATTGTGACCTGCGCCTTCAGCCCGGCGACGCGGACCATATAGAATTCGTCGAGGTTGCTGGCCGAGATCGAGACGAACCGCACCCGCTCCAACAGCGGATGACGAAGGTTGCGCGCCTCGTCGAGAACCCGCTGGTTGAAGGCCAGCCAGGACAGTTCGCGGTTGATGTACCGCTCGGGGGAATTGAGGCTGACGGTCGGGTTTTCGACCTTGACGGCAGTGCTCACGGTTGGACCTCGTTTTTGGGTGTCTCAGTCGGGATTGGTCGGCTCTGGGGACCAACCACGACATCCTTGCAATCGTTATATATTGCTTCCATGACATGTGTCATGACAGCCGGCAAATAGTCGGCCGGTGAGCGGCCTATTTGGAGCGGACGGCGATGAAGACTCTCTATCTCCTGCGCCATGCCAAGTCCGACTGGTCATTGCCGGGCCAGGACGACCACGACCGCGCCCTGGCACCGCGCGGCGAGCGCGCCGCGCTGGTGATCGGCCGCTACATCGCACGATGCGACCCGCCCCCGGACGCGATCCTCTGCTCCAGCGCCGTCCGCGCCCGGCGGACCCTGGACCTGGCCGCCAGCCAATGGCCGGAAACGCCGCCGATTGAGATCGACCGCCGGCTCTATCTGGCCGGAGCCGGCGGCATACTGGCCCGGCTGGCGAAGGTGGCAGACGCGGTCGACTCGTTGATGGTGGTCGGACACAATCCAGACATGCAGGCGCTGGCGATGCATCTGGCCAAAGACGGACCGACTGATCTGCTGAGCGCCCTGGCATCGAAATTCCCCACGGCGGCGTTGGCGGCGATCACACTCCCGCTCGAGCATTGGCGCGATATCGGCACGGCGTCCGGCACCCTGACCGACTTCGCGACGCCCAAGACGCTGGTGTGAGTCGGCCGACAGCCTACGCTTCACCGAGACCCTCCAGCACCGAGCGCGCCAGCGGCACCGTCACCGGGCGGCGGCGGGAGAGGCTGGCGGCGTCAAGCGCCGCGACGAGGCGGCGGGCGGCGGCGAAGCTGCGCTCCATGCGGGGCACCAGATAGGCGACGACTTCCGCCGTCGCGGCGAGTTGGCGATCGGCGAAAAGTTTCACCAGCACGGCCGAGAGCAGCCCGTCGTCCGGCGCCCCGACGGCGACCGCCGGCATGGCGCGCAACCGCGAGGTCAGGTCGGGCAGCGCGAATGGCCAGCGGGCCGGCGCGGTGGCGCCGGTCAGCAGCAGATGGCAGCCGGTCTCCGCGACCAGGTTGACCAGATGCAGCAAAACCTCCTCGGCCGCGGCACCGCTCAGCCGGTCGGAATTGTCGACGGCGATCGCGCGGACCCCGGCCAGCAACGCCGGCGGGTCGGCCGCCGCCAGATCGGTGCCGGCGACCAGCGCCGCGCCGCTGGCCGCCCGCCAGACATGGGCCAGATGCGTCTTGCCACAGCCGGCGGCACCGTGCAGCACCAGGGCCGGGCCGGGCCAAGCCGGCCAGCGGTCGAGCCAGGCGACGGCGTCGCGGTTGCTGTCGGCGATCAGGAAATCGTCCATGCCCATCGCCGGCCGATGGCCGAGATCGAGCGGAAGCTGCCGCGACATCGGTCTAGTCGGCGGCGCTGCCGCCCTCCTCCGGATTCCTGGCCGGCGTCTTGCGGCGGCGTGTTGCCGGCGTCCGCTTGGACGGCGGAGTGGCGGCGCCGAGGAAATAGTGGCTGACCTGGTATTGGCCGATGAAGAAGCGCACCAGCACGCCGATCACCGCCGCCACCGGCACCGCCAGCATGACGCCGGTGAAGCCGAACAGGCTGGCGCCGGCGAGCAGCGCGAACATCACCCAGACCGGGTGCAGCCCGACCGATTCGCCGACCAGCTTGGGGGTCAGGAAATTACCCTCGATCGCCTGTCCGACAACGAAGATGCCGGCGACCACCAGCCACATGGTCACGCTGTCGAACTGGAACAGGGCGATGCCCATGGCGGCGATGAAGCCGGCGATCGAACCGACATAGGGGATGAACGAGATGAGGCCGGCGCCGAAGCCGACCAGCAGGCCGAAATTGAGCCCGGCGGCCGTCAGCCCGACCGCATAGAAGATGCCGAGGATCAGGCAGACCGTACCCTGGCCGCGAATGAACTTGGCCAGGGTCGTATCGACCTCGGTCGCCAGCTTGCGGATTGTCTCACGATAGGGGCGCGGCACCATCTCGTCGACCTTGGCGGTCAGCCGGTCCCAGTCGCGCAGCAGGTAGAAGGCGACGACCGGCGTGATGACCATCAACGAGACGAGGTCGAGGATCGCCATGCCGCCGCGCCAGATCTCGCCCAGCACGGCACCGATCCACGACAGCGCGTTGCCGACATACTGGCCGGCGGAACTGCGCAGTTCGCGAAACTCGCTTTCCGAGATGTTGGCGCGCACCGACTCCAGCAGTGGCGTCAGCGCCTCCTCCACCGCGTCGGCGTAGCTTGGCAGGGCGGCAATCAGCCCGGCCACCTGGGTCTGGATCAGCGGCGCGACGATCAGGATGACGAGGACGATGATCAACAGGAAGCCGAGCAGAACGACCGTGGTCGCCAGCCAGCGCGGCGCCCGAACCGCCTCGAGCCGGTCGGCGACCGGGTCGAGCAGATAGGCGATCGCCATGCCGGTCACAAATGGAAACAGCACGTCCGACAACAGCCAGAGCGCCATGCCGGTGACGACCAGCGCCACCAGCCAGAATCGCATGTGTTGGGTCGCGGTCACGGCGCCGCCCCTTCGTCGCTCGTGGTCGGATTCAGCCGGCGGATGATCTCCGTCCGTCGGCTCAATTGGAATACCAATCTAGGGTTCCAGTGCGATTTAGCGTCCGACGGCAGAATCCCAAGCGTCGGAACCGTCGCACCAGGCTATCGCCGGTGCCCGGCCCCAGCGTTGATGCCGGATCGCGCGGCCGCCGTCAGGGCAGCACCCGCGCGCCGTCGGTCGGCAACAGCCTGGGCGTGCCGTATTCTCCCTCGAGGGACAGGTTCTGCTGCGCCAGGGCGACCTGGAGCTGGCTCTGGCTGCCGATGAACTGGAACTCCATCACCGCCTCGGTCGGCGACAGGCTGATGATCTTGGTGGCGGTGATCGTCGGCACCCGCGACAGGCGCGACTGGGTCTGGAACCATTCCGACGGCACCGTCACCGGGACCAGCACCGCCAACACGTTGGTTTCCGACGCCTGGATGCGATTGCGCTCGCGCCACTCGGTTTCCAGCGTGTCGGTCGCCTGTACGACACCGGCGGCGAGCAGCGTCTGCAACGTATCGGCGTTCGGCACATAGAGCAGCGAACTCGATTCGCCACCGAGCGCGCCGTAGTGGTTCAAGGTCACGGTCAGCCCGCCGCCATAGGGTTCGGCGATCGCGACGATGGCGTCGCCGGCCGCGTACCGGTCGGCGATGGCGCGCAGCGAGGGACGGTCGCCAGTCATCGCCGCGGCGACCGAGATGTCGGCGACGTCGGCGAGGTCGCCATATGGCACCACCACCGGCACCAGACGCTCGGTGTCGAAGAAGTCCAGCCAGGCATCGAGCCAGGGATTCGGGCTGTCCCACAGTCGCTCGCCCTGGAGGGAACGAAACACCGGCACGACGAGCACCGGCTTGCTGACCACCTCGGTGAAATCCACCAGCCGGGCCTGCAGCAGGTTGCGCACCGCCGCCGGGTCGAATGCGAAGGTCAGATTGCCGATGTACCGGCCGCTGGTGGTCCGCTCGCTGTTCACCTCGAAGGCTTCGACCAGTCCGGTGATCTGCTCGTCGGTCAGCGTGTCCTCGCCGAGTTGGGTGCGATCGACGGCCATCCGGCCCAGGAGTTGGGTGAGCGCGAACAGACGACCATCCGCAAAGGCAGTTTCCCGCGCCTCGCTGACCGTATCGCCGGTCGCGTCGACGGCCACGTTGCGGACAACGAACAATTCGTCGCGCGGATTGACCGGCGCGGTGATTGCCGGGGCGGCGGCCGGCTCGACCGGCGTTTCCGGGGCGGGCGCCTCGACCTGCGCCGGGACCTTCACGACACTCGCCAACAGCAACAGGCAAGCGAGCCCAAGGGTCCGGTGATTCATTGCAAAACCTTCCGTATCAGCTATGGTCGGCGGCCGAATCCGCGCGGCGATGCGGCCGCCGACCAGAGATTGCCATGCCTACCCCAGCAAAGGATTCTGACCCCTATAAGGCAGCCGGTGTCGATATAGCCAAAGGCAAGGCTTTCGTCGATGCCATCGCCGGCACCGCCCGCGACACGGGCCGCCCCGGCGTGGTCGGCGGTCTGGGGGGGTTTGGCGCCCTGTTCGACCCGCGCGCCGCCGGCTTTCGGGACCCGATCCTGGTCGCCGCCACCGACGGGGTCGGCACCAAGCTGAGCATCGCCATAGAGACCGGCCGGCACGATACGATCGGCACCGATCTGGTGGCGATGTGCGTCAACGATTTGGCGGTGCAAGGGGCGGAGCCGCTGTTCTTCCTCGACTATTTCGCTACAGGCGAGCTGGAACCGGCGGTCGCCGAATCGGTGGTGCGCGGAATTGGCACCGCCTGTCGCGCCGTCGGCTGCGCCCTGATCGGCGGCGAAACGGCGGAGATGCCGGGCCTCTATGCCGCCGGCGACTACGATCTGGCCGGCTTCGCAGTCGGCGCGGTGGAGCGCGGCCGGCAGATTACCGGCGAGGCGGTGGCGGCCGGCGACGTGGTCCTCGGCCTCCCATCGAGTGGCGTCCACTCCAACGGCTTCTCCCTGGTGCGGCGGGTGGTGCGGGACAGCGGCGTGGCCTATGGCGACCCGGCGCCGTTCGCGCCGGCCGAGAGCCTGGGTGCGGCGTTGCTGACGCCGACCCGGCTCTACTCCCCGGCGATGGTGGCGCTGGCCCGGGCCGGTCTGGTCCACGCATTCGCCCACATCACCGGCGGCGGGCTGCTGGAAAACATTCCCCGGGCGTTGCCGGACGGGCTCGGTGTCCGCCTCGACGCCGCCCGCTGGCCGTTCCAGCCGGTCTTCGCCTGGCTGCAGGCGCGCGGCGGCCTCGACGCCGCCGATATGGCCCTGACCTTCAATTGCGGCATCGGCCTGGCCATCGTCATCGGCGCCGAGCACAAGGCGGCGGCAACCGCGCTGCTGCGGGATGCCGGCGAGACCGTGTTCGAGATCGGCGCGGTGGTCGCCACGAGCGGCCCCCGGGTGGTCATCGACGGCGCCGACGCCCTGTGGTCGCGGGCAGCGGCGAACGCCGCGTGAAACGCCTGCGCGTCGCCGTCCTGATCTCCGGCCGGGGCAGCAATCTGCGGGCCCTGCTGGAGGCCGCCGCAAGCCCGGCATACCCGGCCGAGATCACCCTGGTCCTGTCGAACCGGCGCGGCGCCGGGGGCCTCGCACACGCGCGGCGGGCCGATGTCCCGACGGCGGTGGTCGACCACACGGCCTTCGCCGACCGGGCAGCCTTCGAACGGGCGATGGAGGCCGAGATCGCCGCCGCCGGAGTCGAGGCGATCTGCCTAGCCGGGTTCATGCGGCGGCTGACGGCGGGCTTCGTCGAGCGCTGGCGGGACCGGATGATCAACATCCACCCCTCGCTGCTGCCCGCCTTCGCCGGCCTCGACACCCACCGGCGGGCGCTGGAGGCCGGCGTGCGCTTCACCGGCTGCAGCGTGCACTTCGTCCGCACCGAGGTCGATAGCGGGCCGATCATCGTCCAGGCGACGGTGCCGGTCCTGCCTGGCGACGACGAGGAGCGCCTGGCCGCGCGGGTGCTGACGGCCGAGCATCGCTGCTACCCGCTGGCCCTGAGGCTGCTGGCCGAGGGCCGGCTGACGATCGTCGGCGAGCGGGTGGAGATATCCGATGGCAGAGCGCCGGACACCGTAGCCATCAACCCGATGCCCTAGCCGCCCGAAACTTTTTTAACGCAAACCTTGAAAAAGTCGGGTGGGACGCGCCGCCGGCGTTCTTTCCGCTTGTCAGAAAGGCACTCCCACCCCTATGCAATAGCTCGGTGCCGGCAAGCAGTCCGGCGAGAGGCGAGCGAGCATGAGGACGGCATGGCGACGACAAGTCACGGTCCGGTTGACCCCGAATTCCTCGGCGAGAAACAGGCGACCTATACGGCGTTTCTCAAGCGGTCGTTCTACGCCGTCTTGCTGATGGTCGTGGTCCTGGTCGGCATGGCGCTGTTCCTGCTGTAGGGGCCGCCTTGCGTCTCAGCCGACGATTTCGTCATCCCTGAAGAAGAAGGCGATCTCGCCGATGGCGTTCTCCGCGCTGTCGGAGCCGTGGACCGAATTGGCCTCGATCGACTCGGCGAAATCCTTGCGGATGGTACCGGCGGCGGCCTCGGCCGGGTTCGTCGCGCCCATCACCTCGCGATTGGCGGCGACCGCGTTCTCGCCTTCCAGCACCTGCACCACGACCGGCCCCGACGTCATGAAGCTGCACAGATCGTTGAAAAACGGCCGTGCGGCGTGGACCGCGTAGAACTTCTCCGCGTCCTCCCGCGACAGGCGGATACGCTTCTGGGCGACGATGCGCAGACCGGCTTTCTCCAGGCGCGCGTTCACCGCGCCGGTCAGGTTGCGACGGGTGGCGTCGGGTTTGATGATCGACAGGGTGCGCTCGAGGGCCATGGACCGGGCTTCCTTGTTGGGTCGGGTCGGAATTTTCGCGGGGTTATAGACAGGCGGCGCCCATCGGGCAACAACCCTTCGCTGCGCGATCAGCGGGTTAGCGACGGCCGGCGCGTCGTGCTATCACGCCGCCGCCATGCTGCAGGTCAACAACCTCACCTACCGCGTCGGCGGACGCGTGCTGCTCGATCGGGCGTCGATGACGGTGCCCAAGAGCCACCGCGTCTCGCTGATCGGGCCGAACGGCGCCGGCAAGAGCACCCTGTTGCGCCTGATCGCCGGCGAGATCGCCGTCGACGAGGGCTCGATCTCGATGCCGGCCAACTGGCGCATGGCGACGGTGGCGCAGGAGGCGCCGGGCGGCGCGGAAAGCCTGATCGACACAGTGCTGGCCGCCGATCGCGAACGCGCCGTGCTGCTCGACGAGGCGGAACACGCCACCGACCCGCACCGGATCGCCGAAATCCAGGTCCGCCTGGCCGATATCGGCGCCCATGGCGCGCCGGCGCGGGCGGCGTCGATCCTGGCCGGTCTCGGTTTCGACGAGGCGACCCAGCAACGGCCGTGTTCGGCGCTGTCCGGCGGCATGCGGATGCGCGTCGCGCTGGCCGCGACGCTGTTCCTGGAACCCGACCTGCTGCTGCTCGACGAGCCGACCAACCACCTCGATCTGGAAGCCGGGCTGTGGCTGGAGAACCATTTGAGGACCTATCCGCGGACCCTGCTGCTGGTCAGCCACGACCGCGACCTGCTGAACCAGGTGCCGCAGACCACGGTGCATCTGGAAAATGGCAAGCTGGTCACCTACACCGGCGGCTACGACAGCTTCGAGCGCACGCGGCGCATGCGGCTGGAACACCAATCGGCGCTGAACGCCAAGCAGCTCGCCCAGCGCCGGCACATGCAGGCCTTCGTCGACCGCTTCCGCTACAAGGCCAGCAAGGCGCGACAGGCGCAGAGCCGGCTGAAGGCCCTGGAGCGCATGGAGCCGATCGTCTCGGTGGTCGAGTCGCGGACGATCGCCTTCGACTTCCCCAAGCCGGAGCCGTTGTCGCCGCCGCTGGTCTCGCTGGAAGCCGTCGACACCGGGTACGACGGCAAACCGGTGCTGAGCGGCCTCGATTTGCGCATCGACATGGATGACCGCATCGCCCTGCTCGGCGCCAACGGCAACGGCAAGTCGACGCTGGTCAAGCTGCTCGCCGGGCGGCTGGCGCCGCTCGACGGCGAGCTGCGCAAATCGCGCAAGCTGACGGTCGGCTATTTCGCCCAGCACCAGACCGACGAGTTGAACCCGGCCATGACCGCCCTGGAACAGGCCGCCGCCGTGCAGCCGATGGCGACCATGCAGAAGCTGCGCAACCATCTCGGCCGGTTCGGATTCTCCGGTCCCCACGCCGACACCCGGATCGGCAGCCTGTCCGGCGGCGAGAAGGCGCGCCTGCTGCTCGCCCTGATGAGCCACAGCGCGCCGCACCTGCTGTTGCTCGACGAGCCGACCAACCATCTCGACGTCGACAGCCGCGAGGCGCTGGTCCAGGCGATCAACGCCTATGAGGGGGCGGTTGTGCTGATCACCCATGACCCGCATCTGATCGAACTGACCGCCGACCGGCTCTGGCTGGTCACCGACGGCACGGTCACGCCCTATGACGGCGACCTCGACGACTATCGCCGGTTGTTTTCCGGACGCCGGCAAACGCCGCGTGAAGCAACGACGAACGGCGACAACGGCGGCACCTCGCGCAAGAACCAGCGCCGAGAGTCGGCGGCCGCCCGCGCCGCCCTGGCCCATCTGCGCAAACGTGTAGACGCTGCCGAGAAGGAGATCGACCGGCTGAACCGGCGCAAGGCAGCGCTTGAAAAAGACCTGGCCGACCCAGCCTTGTACGACGGGCAGACCGACAAACTGACGACGCTGACCAAGAGCCTGCGTGCAGTTGAATCGGCGCTCACCGTTGCCGAGCACGCCTGGCTGGAAGCGCACGAGGCGCTGGAGGGGGGTTAGCAGGCTGCTGAAAAACCCGCTCGCGGAGATTGCGCCGTTGTGATTCTCTGGTTCTGTCGAAAGACGGATCGGAGGCGGTTATGCGTGGCGAGGA
>JABDIP010000184.1 GCA_013003675.1 Inquilinus sp. | reverse complement strand
GGAGACGAGCAGCGCGCCTTCCTGTTCGGTGACGGTGCAATTCATGGCACTACTCGATCCTCTTGGTCAGTTGCAGCAGATTGCCGAGCCCGTCCGGCGGCGGCAGGAACTCGACGCTGTCCATGATTTCGCGGATGAAATGCGTGCCCAGGCCGCCGGGCACCAGATCGTCCAGGTCGCGCGGCTCCACTTTCGTCGGGTCGGCCGGCGCGGCGAAGTCGCGCAGGCGGATGACCAGGGCGTCGCGGCGGCGCAGGATTTCCAGCTCCATCACCTCCCCCGGCCGACCGCGATAGGCGTGCAGGATGACGTTCTGCCCCGCTTCGGCTACCGCCAGCACGATGTCCGCCGTCGTCTCGTCGTCGAATCCGCACACGCCGGCGGCGCCGGCCACCGCCCCGCGGACCAGCCGCATGCGGTCGACCTCGGCCGGCAGGCGCAGATAGGCGAGGCATTCGAAGCCGGTCTCGGCGGTCGGCTGGATCGCGGTCAACGGGATGTCCTCCTCGGCTGGCCGGCATTTGACCGCCCGGTTGGCTCGGGAATCGTCGATCGCCAGCACGGTCAGATCGTCGCGCGCCTGCCAGCCGTCGCCGTCCAGCTCCGCCAACAGGGCGTTCAGCCGCTCCTCCATCGGCAACTCGTTCATCGCCTCGAGCAGCTGGATCAGCCCGTCGACGCCCAGTACGTCGCTCGCGCCATGTTGGAACTCGGTCAGCCCGTCGCTGAAGACGAAGAACTCGCCGCCATCCAGCGTGATGCTCTCGGTGCCGCAGCCGAGGTCGTCGACCAGCCCGAGCGGCGGCGCGTCGGCGGGGAATTCGCGATAGCTGCGGTCGATGCCGCGCAGCAGCGGCGGCAAATGGCCGGCATTGGCGAACCGCACTTCGCCGGTATCGGGGGAGTACACCCCGGCAACCATGGTCACGAACATGCCGCGGCTGGCGGTCTCCACCAGTTCCCGGTTGATCAGCCCGAGCAGCCGCGCCGGGTCCTCGACCACCTTGCCGATGCAGCGGAACAGACTGGCGGTCTTGGCCATCAGCAGGGCGGCGTTCATGCCCTTGCCGGAAACGTCGCCGAGCGCGAAGCGGACCCGCCCGTCGGCCAGCATGAAATAGTCGAAGAAATCGCCCGACACCGTGCGGGCCGGGCGGTTCAGCCCGATCACCGCGGTCCCCGACGCCTCCGGGGCCGGCAGCAGGCTGCGCTGGATTTCCGCGGCGAGGGCGAGGTCGCGGTTGTGCCGATCCTGGTTGGCCGCTTGGTCGGCCGCGGCATCGACCAGCCGGGCATTGGCGACGCCGAGCGACAACAGGCTCGAGGCGATCTCCAGAAACCGCCGGTCGTCGGCGGTGAATACGACCCTGCGCGGGCCGCCGGCGACCACGACCGCACCGACCGGACGGCCGGCACCGACCAGCGGCGCGGCGACAACGCGAATGGTCTTGATCCCGCGCTCGGCGAACCACGAGTCGACCGAGTTCGTCAGCCACTCGTCGAGCGGTTCCCCGGCCAACGGCTGGTCCGCGATCTCGGGCTCGACCTTGCCGTCGCCGAGGCCGTGGCTGGCCACGCAGACCAGGGTGTCGCCCTCAAGCGTCAGCAACGCGGCGGCCCGCGCCCCGAGCAGCGCGCAGAGCGGCTCCAGCGCCGTGGCCAGCGGTCCGCCCCCCTCGACCGCAGCGGCGATCCGGGCGAACGACTGCGCCAACTGCCCATACTGGTCGGTCGGCCTGCCGCGCGCCGGAGCGCGTGCTGTCTTGCCCACGGGGCTTGCCATTCGGCGGTCTCGGCGCAACTGGCCGGCGGTTGCGTATACAGTGCTGGCGGGGCCGCCGGCATCCGGCACTCGGCCGCGCCCGGGGGAGGACACGGCAAGCCCGGCGGCAGGCGGCCTTATGGACCGCCAGCCCCGACCCTACGGCCAACCCCTCAAACGATGGTTAAAACCCTGGCGGGAAATGCTCGCGTTCGATCAACTTTCGCGAATGACGATTGGCCGAGGCGCAGCCTAATCTACCCTCGGTTTCAGATACTGCACGCGGGCGTCCTTCGGCCGCCCCTCAGATCGAGCGGATCAGGCCGCCATCGACCCGCACCACGCTGCCGGTGATATAGCCGGCCGGGGCGCTGACCAGGAAGGCGGCGGTGCTGGCGAATTCGGCGACGGTGCCGTAGCGGCCGGCCGGGATGGTCGCTTTCGCGCCGCGCCGCGCGTCGTCGATCGTCCCGCCCTGCTTCTTGGCCGCGGCGGCGTCCAGCTCGGCGACCCGCTCGGTGTCGATCCGCCCCGGCAGGATGACGTTCGCGGTCACCCCGTCCGCCGCCACCTCGCCGGCCAGTGTCTTGGAAAAGGCGATCAGGCTGGAGCGCAGGGTGTTCGACATGCCCAGGGTGGGGATCGGCTGGACCACGCCCGACGAGGCGACGGTCAGCACCCGGCCCCATTTGCGTTGCCGCATCGGGCCGACCGCCGCGTCGGTCAGCCGGATCAGCGCCAGCACCATCGACTCGAAATGGCGCCGCCACAGCTCCGGCGTCACCCCCAGCGCGCCCGAGGGCGGCGGCCCGCCGCCATTGTTGATCAGGATGTCGACGCCGTCACCGGCCAGGAAAACCTCCATCTCGGCGACCGAGGCTTCGTCGCCGAGGTCGAGTCGCCGCGGTTCGACGGCCACCGCATGGTCGGTCCGCAGGATTCCGGCGGCCTCCTCCAATTTGTCGAGGCCGCGCGCCGCGGTCACCAGATCGCAGCCCTCCGCCGCCAGTGCCCGCGCGATGCCGCCACCGATGCCGCGCGACGCCCCCATCACCAGCGCCCGCCTGCCCTTCAATCCCAGATCCATCGCCCCCTCGATCCGCCGTCGCGCGGCCCTGCGCCGTGCATTCGCACGATGGTAAGCGGCGCCAGCCCCCAGGCCAAGCCGCGGCGGAAGGAAAGTCGACCGAGGGCGAACAATTCGCCTGCCGGCGAATCACCCCCACCCCGACCCTCCCCCATCAAGGGGGAGGGAGAACTAGAATTCGACGGTGCATTCGTCAGCCCTCCCCCTTCGATGGGGGAGGG
>JABDIP010000141.1 GCA_013003675.1 Inquilinus sp. | reverse complement strand
GCCGTCGGAGGGCGCGGTGACCTGGGTGACTAGGTTGTCCTTGTTGTATTCCAGCAGCGTCGTCCGCCCGGCCGGGTCGGTGATCTCCACCGGGCTGCCGAAGCGGTTGAACCGCATGCTGTAGGGGTTGCCGCGGGCGTCGGTCAGTTGCACCGTCTGGTTCGGCCTTGCATAGGGCAGCGGGTTGCCCGGCCCGCCGAGGCCGAGCCCCAGCGCGTCCAGGCCCAGGGTCTTGCCGATCTGCGACGAGACCGAGGCGCCGTCCGGGAAGCCGCTGCCGACCCACTGCCCGGCGCCGCCATAGTCGTGCGTCGTCGTGAAACCGCGCTCGCCGATCTCCGCCGCCAGCCGGCCATTGGCGTCGTAGGCGAATTGCCGGGCATCGGCCTCGACGTCGACGATGCGGAACAGCCCGCCGGCGCCCTGCTCGAACCGGGTCTCGCGGCCCTGCGGATCGAACACGCTCTCCAGCTTGCCGTCGGCGCCGTAGACGAAGCGGGTGGTCAGCCCCAGCGGATCGGTGACCGCCGTCACCCGCCCGGCCGCGTCGTATTCATAGCCGGTCGTGTTGCCGTTGCGGTCGGCGCGGTCGGTCATCAGGCCGGTCGAATCGTAGCCGATCTCGGTGCCGTCCTTCAGCCGCCGCGTGAAGCTGCCGTCCGGATTCCGGCGCAGCTCCGAGAAATCGGCGGCCGGCCGCGCGAAGGCCACCTGGTCGGCGTCGTCGAGCGGCGCCCAGAACACCACGTTGTCGAGGCTGCCGATGTCTGGGCCTTCGCGGTACTCGCCGCGGATCTGCAGACTCTGGATGTCCCCGAGGACCGCGCGCATCTGCGCCTCGGTCGGCGGCGTATTGGTGCCCTCGATCACCCAGCCGGCATTCTCGTTGAGCTGGATCGAATAGTGCGTCCAGAACAGCTCGACCGGGTTGTACGGCGCATCGTATAGCAGCGTCAGGCCGGCGCCGATCAGTTTCACGTCGTCGTCCTTGAAGAGCTGCCGGTCGATCGGCGTCTGTAGCAGGTCGTAGGTCAGCCAGCCGTTGTATGCTGCCGAGTAGTTCCGTTCGAACTTGGCGGGCGCCACGTAGAACCACGGCGGATCATTCAGGACGTCGGTGGCGCGAATGAACCCGCCCGGATTGCCACCGCTAGCGACGTAGCGGAAATCGCGGACGTTGCCCACGGCCCGCCAGCGCTCTGGATCCTGGTCGAAGCGGCTGGCGACCAGCTCCTCAAGCCGGCCGGTGGTGAACACGCGTAGTTGGTCGATGCCGCCGCCATCCGACAGGCGCACCGCCAGCGTCCGGCGGTCGGCCTCGATCCGGACCGTGTCGTCGCCGAGTTCCAGGCCGCGTGCGTTTGCCGGATAACTCGTCGTCGGCACGCCGACGATCGGGTCGCCGTTCGCCAACGAGGTGTCGAGCACGGCTACGCCGATGATGTCGGTCTGGAAGGTGATGCTGCCCTCGACCTGGCGGACGTTGGAGCCGACCGGGTCGAAATGCACCAGGAAGCTGTTGACGTTCGAGCCTTGCGGGATCGTACCGACCTCGAGCTGCCCGTTGGTGGTATAGGTGCGGAAGGACGTCGCGTCGATGCGCACATCGGCCGACAGGCGGCGGTTCTCCGCCTCCAGGAAGATGACCATCTCGCTGTCGCCTTCCAGCGCCCCGGCCTGCACCGACGCCGGCGCGGCGACCGCGCGCACCTCGCCGACCGCGTCGAGCGCCGTCACGCCGGAGAACACCATCGCCGTGCCGTCGCCGGCGGTGACCACCGCCCGGCCGTCGGGCTGAACGTTCAGCCGCTCCAGCCCGGCAAGGGTCCAGCCGCTGCCGAACGGGCTGTCGCTCTCGTTGCTGACCAGCACCCGGTCGGTGAAGGCGGCGCCGACCTTGGAGCAGGCGAATTGCGCGGTCGCCACATAGCGATAGGCGTAGCTGCCGGTCGCCAGGTCGCCGGCCGGGAACTGCAGGGCCTGGCGGATCGGCTCGCCGGCGGCGAGCGGTGCCGGGTCGCTGGTGCTGGTGTGGAACGGCCCGGCGACGGTCACCCCGCCGACCTCCAGCCGCCCTTCCAGCAGTGGCGGCAGGCCGCTATCGGCCGGGAAGCTCACCTCGGCGGCGACGATCGGCGCCGGCGCCGCGGCGGTCGAGTTGTAGACGAAAATCTGTGAACGGTCCTGGCCCACCGAGCGATAGCTCGGCAGCGAGAAGGCGCGGGCGAGGTTGCCGTCGGCCAGCGTCGACGGCGTGTGGTTGACGCCGTTATGGTCGGCCGCCGCCATCGCCACCGGCGGACGCGGCACGGCGAAGACAAGGCCGCCGCCGGGCACGCCGCCGGACAGGGTGTCGATCCGCGACGCGGTCGCCACCTGGCCGACGCCGACGATCGCCGTCGTGTTGCTCGCCGGGTCCAGGGCCCAGATATCGACCAGGGCGCCGACCGGCAGGCCGTCGCCATTCGGCAGCGAGATCGCCGCCGGCGGATCGAACAGCAGGTCGGCCGGCTGGATGCTGACGGCGCTGCAGGGCTGGATGTGGGGCGGCAGCAGGGCGACCGCCTGCCCGACCACCGCGTCGGAGACGGTGATGGTGCCGGCGAAGGCCGCCCCGCCCCGGGTCGCCGAACCGGCGGCCACGGTCAGCGTGGTGCCGAGCGCCGCGTTGTCCACCGTCACCGGCGTCGTGCCCAGCGGGTCGTAGGTCTGCGCCGTCGTCAGGTCGATCCGCGGCAGGAAGAACACGTCGCCAACGTCGTTGCCGACCTGCGCCACCAGCCTGACCGTCTTGCTCAGCCCGCCATAGGGCGCGCCGTCGGGCGCCGCCGTGGCGGTCGCCCCGTCGATCGCCACCACCTGCTCGCCATGCGGCAGGCTGCTGAGGGTGAAATAGCCTTGCGCGTCGCTGGTCGCGGTCACGCCGGAGCCGGCGATCTCAACCGTCGCGCCGACCACCGGCAGGGTCTGCCCCTGCTCGGCGGCGACCGCGTCGAGCAGCCGGCCGGTCAGGGCGGGGATCCCGTCCGGCGCCGGGCCGGTGACGGTGATGAGGATCGACTCGGTGTCGCTGGCGCGGCCGTCGCTGACCCCGAAGGTCAGCGCGACGGCGCCGATCTGGTCGAGCGCCGGGCGGAAGGCGAAGGCGCCGCTGGCGCCGTCCAGGGTGGCGCCGGCCGGCAGCGGCAGCGGCGTGGCGAAGAAGTCCAGCGCGTCGCCCTCGGGATCGGCGGCGTCCAGGCCGATCGACAGCACGCCGCCGACCGCGACCGTGCGGTCGCCGATGGCGGCCAGCACCGGCGGCGCGTTGGCGGCCGCGCCGATGGCGACCAGTACCTCGTCGGCGGCCGACTCCAACACGCCGTCGCTCACCGTCAGCGACGCCTTGTAGAAGCCGAGCGCGTCCGCGGCGAAGCTCGGGCCGGCGCTGGCGGCGCCGGTCAGCGTCGCCGCGCTGCCGGGCGGCCGCTCGGTCAGTGTCCAGGCATAGATCAGCGGGTCGCTGTCCGGATCGTTCGAGCCGGAGCCGTCGAGCGTGACGGTTCCCCCTTGAGGTGCCTGGAGATCCGCCCCGGCATCGGCGGTCGGTGCCCGGTTGATCGTCGACAGCGTCACGCTGTCCGGCGCCGAGGCGACGATGCCGTCATCGACCGTCAGCTCGACGACATAGCTGCCGGCCCGGTCGGGCACGATGGTCGGATTGGCCGTCGCCGCACCGGACAACTCCGCCACGCTGCCGGCCGGCCGCGAGACGATGGTCCACAGATAGGCCAGATCGTTCTCGTCGGGGTCGCTCGACCCGGTGCCGTCCAGCGTGACGACATCGCCGACGAACACCGACGCATCCGGCCCGGCATCCGCAACCGGCGGCAGATTGGCGATCGATACCACCACGGTGTCCGGCCGGCTGGCCAGCTTGCCGTCGTCGACGATCAACTGGGCGACATAGAGGCCGACCGCGTCGAGGGTGAAGCTGGGCGCCGCTGCCGTCGGGTCGGACAGGCCGGCGACGCTGCCGGCCGGCCGGGCGATCAGCGACCAGCGATAGGCCAGCGGGTCGAGATCGGCGTCGCTCGACCCGCTGCCGTCCAAATGGACGACGGCACCGGGCAGCACCGCCTGGTCGAAGCCCGCATCGGCCGCCGGACGGCTGTTGCCGGTGGAGATGACCACCGTATCGGTGGCGCTGTCGGCGACGCCGTCATTGACGGTGAGCTGCACGACGGCGAAACCCATGCCGCCATCGTCGTCGTCGAGGCCGCCATCGTCGTCGTCGCCGCCGCCGAAGGTCAGGATCGGCGAGACCGCCGTCGGATCGGAGAGGTCGACGCCGCCGCCATCGTCGTCGTCGTCGAGTTCGTCGCCCTCAACGGCGGCGACCGCCCAGCGATAGCTCAGCGGATCGTAATCCGCATCCGCCGACGCGCTGCCGTCCAGGATCACCGGGCTGTATTGCGGCGCCGACTGGGCCGGCCCCGCCTCGGCGACCGGCGTGGTGTTGTCGGTTGAAAGCACCACGGTGTCGGGTCGCGAAATCTCGAGCCCGTCGTCGACGACCAATTGCGCGACGTAGGTGCCGGCGATATCGGTCGTCAGGCGCGGCCGGATCGACGTCGGACCGTCGATCGTCGCGGCCGAACCGGCCGGCAGGGCGATCAGGGCCCAGCGATAGCCCAGCAGGTCGCCGTCGACATCGGTCGACCCGGCCCCGTCCAGCACCAGCACCGCCCCGGCGACGATCGACTGGTCGGCGCCGGCCGCCGCCACCGGTCGCGTATTCACCGTCGAGATCGTGACCGTGTCGGCCACCCGCTCGGACTCGTCCGACACCCGCAGCTGGACGACATAGGTTCCGGCCACGTCCAGCGTCAGCTTCGGGCGCTGCCCGGCGGAACCGGACAGGGCGGCGGCGCTGCCCGCCGGCCGGGCGACCAGCGACCATTTGGATACGAGCTGATCCTCGTCGGCGTCGCTGCTGCCCTCCGGATCGAAACGGAGGGCCTCGCCGATGGCGGCAGTTCGGTCCGGGCCGGCCTCGGGCCGTGGCGGCAGATTGCCGGAACTGAGCACGATCCGATCCGCCGCGCTGCCCAGGATTCCGTCGCTCGTCACCAGGTCGACGACATAGGTCCCGAGCACATCGACATACAGGCTCGGCCGCACCGCGCTCGGGAAATCGATGGCGGCGCCGCTGCCGGCCGGTGCCGAGACCAGAGTCCAGGCGAAACCCAGAGGATCGCCGTCGAAATCCGTCGAGCCGCTGCCATCGAGCACGATCGTCTCGCCAAGCCCGACCGGCCGGTCCGCCCCGGCATTGGCCACCGGCGCGCTGTTGGTCGTGC
>JABDIP010000140.1 GCA_013003675.1 Inquilinus sp. | reverse complement strand
TGACGAGGGCGGCAGCAGCGCGATGTGCAGCCGGTCGACCTCCTGGCGGAACGTGTTCAGCTTGTCGGTATTGTGGATGTCCAAAGTCATCGACGCGGCCAGAAAGGCGACCGGGTGGTTGGCCTTGAAATAGGCGGTCTGATAGGCGACCAGGGCATAGGCGGCGGCGTGCGACTTGTTGAAACCGTAGCCGGCGAACTTGTTGACCTGATCGAAGATCATCGACGCCTGCGCCTTTGCGACGCCGCGCGCCATCGCGCCGTCGACGAAGGCCTTCTTCTGGGCGTCCATCTCCGACTGGATCTTCTTGCCCATGGCGCGGCGCAGCAGGTCGGCACCGCCCAGCGAATAGCCGGCCAGCACCTGCGCCACCTGCATCACCTGTTCCTGGTAGATCATGATCCCGAAGGTCTCTTCCAGGATCGGCCGCAGGGTCGGGTGCAGGTAGTCGGGTTTCTCCTCGCCCAGCTTGACCTTGACGTATTTCGGGATGTTGTCCATCGGGCCCGGACGGTAGAGCGCGACAAGGGCGATGATGTCTTCGAACCGGTTGGGTTTCATGCGCCGCAGCACATCGCGCATGCCGGCGCTTTCCAACTGGAACACGCCGACCGTATCGCCGCGCCCGAGCATCTCGAAGGTCGCCGCGTCGTCGAGCGGGATCTTCTCGAGCTCCGGGGCGATGCCGCCCGCCGACACGATAAGATCCAGCGTGCGGGCCAGGACCGTCAGCGTCTTCAGTCCCAGGAAGTCGAACTTGACCAGCCCGGCCTGCTCGACGTGCTTCATGTTGAACTGGGTCACCGGCATCGGCGACCGCGGATCGCGGTAGAGCGGGACCAGCTGATCCAGCGGCCGGTCGCCGATCACGACACCGGCGGCGTGGGTCGAGGCGTGGCGGTAGAGGCCTTCGAGCTTCAGCGCGATGTCGATCAGATGGCCGACCGTCTCGTCCGAGCGGCGCATTTCCTGAAGCTGCGGCTCGCCCTCGATCGCCTGCTGCAGTGTCACCGGGCTGGCCGGGTTGTTCGGAACCAGCTTGCACAGCCGGTCGACCTGGCCATAGGGCATCTGCAGGACGCGGCCGACATCGCGCAGCACGGCGCGGGCCTGGAGCTTGCCGAAGGTGATGATCTGGGCGACCCGGTCGTGGCCGAATTTGTCGGCGACGTAGCGGATCACCTCGTCGCGGCGGTCCTGGCAGAAATCGATGTCGAAATCCGGCATCGACACGCGCTCGGGGTTGAGGAAACGCTCGAACAGCAGGCCGAAGCGCAGCGGATCGAGGTCGGTGATGGTCAGCGACCAGGCGACCACCGAGCCAGCGCCGGAGCCGCGCCCGGGCCCGACCGGAATGCCCTCCGCCTTCGCCCATTGGATGAAGTCGGCGACGATCAGGAAGTAGCCGGCAAAGCCCATCGACATGATCACGCCGAGCTCGTAATCCAGCCGCTCCCGATAGGGCCTGGCGGCCTCGATCCGCGCCGCCTCGTCCATGTCCGGCGTATAGGCGTGGATCGGCAGCCGCGCCTCGAGCCCGGTCTCGGCCTGGGCGCGCAGCTCCTCTTCTTCCGAGCGGCCTTCGGCGGTCGGGAACGCCGGCAGGATCGGCTTGCGCTCCGGCGCCATGACGTGGCAGCGGCGGGCGATGACCATCGTATTGTCCACCGCCTCGGGCAGGTCGGCGAACAGCGCCCGCATCTCCTCGGCCGACTTGAACCGGTGTTCCGGGGTCAGCCGGCGGCGGTCGCGCTCGGCGACATAGGTCCCCTCGGCGATGCACAACAGCGCGTCGTGCGCGTCGTACATGTCGGCGCCGGCGAAGAAGGCGTCGTTGGTGGCGACCAGCGGCAGATCGTGGCGGTAGGCGAGGTCGATCAGGCCGGGCTCGATGCGCTCCTCGACCTCCAGCCCGTGGCGCATCAACTCCACATAGAGCCGGCCGGGGAAGGTCTGCCGCAGGCCGAGCAGCGTCTCTTCCGCCGCCGTGTCGTGGCCGTCGGCGAGAAGCCGGCCGACCGTGCCGGACGGGCCGCCGGTGAGCGCGATCAGCCCCTGCGACAGGGTCGCCAGGACGTCGAGATCGAGCTGCGGCGGTTCGCCCGGCGCCGTGCCGAGATAGGCGCGGCTGAGCAGCGCCATCAGGTTCTGGTAACCGGTCTCGTCCTGGGCCAGCAGCACGATGTGGTCGGGGGCCGGCGCCAGCCCGGCGTGGCCGGCGCCGTTGGGCCGGTCGCGCCGGGCAAGCGGCAGCAGCGTGCCGATGATCGGCTGCACGCCGGCGCCGGCCGCCGCCTGGCAGAACTCCATCGCGCCGAACATGTTGGCGGTGTCGGTGACCGCGACGGCCGGCATCCGCCGCTCGCGGCACAGCCCGACCAGCGCCTTCGACCGGATCGCGCCTTCCGACAGCGAATAGGCGGAATGGACCCTGAGATGGACGAAATCAGCGTGTGCCATGCGTGCTTCCCCGACTCGGCGCCGGCATGATGTCAGGGCGGAGACGGAGAGTCAGCAGCGGCGGCGGGCCCGCGGCTGTGGAAAGCGGGGATGATCAGCCTCTAGTTCTTTGAATCTGATCTAGGCGGCCCGGCTGGGCACGTGCTCGACCAACAGGCCGTCGCGCATTTCGAGGATGCGGTCCATGCGGTCGGCCAGTTCCTGGTTGTGCGTCGCGACCAGGGCGCCGACCCCGGTCTCGCGCACCAGCCGGACCAGCTCGCCGAACACATCGTCGGCGGTGTGATGGTCCAGGTTGCCGGTCGGCTCGTCCGCCAACAACAGTTTCGGCCGGTTGGCCAGGGCGCGGACGATGGCGACGCGCTGCTGCTCACCGCCCGACAATTGCGACGGCCGGTGCGTCAGGCGTTCCGACAGGCCGACCAGGGCCAGCAACTCGTTGGCCCGGTCGGTCGACTGGCGCCGGTCGCGGCCGTCGATCATCTGCGGCAGCAGCACGTTCTCCAGGGCGGAGAATTCCGGCAGCAGATGATGGAACTGATAGACGAAACCGACGGTGGAGCGGCGCAGGGCGGTGCGCCGGTCGTCGGAGAGCCCGTCGCAGGCGGTGCCGTCGATCAGCACCGAACCGCCGCTCGGCCGCTCCAGCAGGCCGGCGATGTGCAGGAGGGTGGATTTGCCGGCGCCGCTGGGGCCGACCAGGGCGACCATCTCCCCCGGCTGCACGGTGAGGTCGACGCCACACAGCACGTCGAGGCGGGTCGACGCCTGGCGGAAGCTGCGCGTCACCTTCTCCAGCGCGAGGCGCGGCACGCCGCCGCCCGATCCGTTACTCATAGCGCAGCGCCTCGACCGGATCGAGCCGCGAGGCCCGCCAACTCGGGTAGAGGGTGGCGGCGAAGGACAGCCCCAGCGCCATGATCGTCACCGAGATCACCTCGCTCCACTGCACCTTGGCCGGCATCTCGGTCAGGAAGCGGATTTCCGGGTTCCAGACGTCGGTGCCGGTGATGTGCGAGACCAGTTCCTGGATCGCCTCGATATTGAGCGAGAACGTCACGCCGAGCGCCAGGCCGAGGATGGTGCCGACGACGCCGATCGACGCCCCGGTCAGCAGGAAGATGCGCATCACCATGCCGCTGGTCGCCCCCATGGTGCGCAGGATGGCGATGTCCGGCCCCTTGTTGCGGACCAGCACGACGAGGCCGGAAACGATGTTGAAGGTGGCGACGATGACGATCGCGGTCAGGATAAGGAACATGACGTTGCGCTCGACCTTGAGTGCGCCGACGAAGCTGGCATTCGATTGCTGCCAGTCCCACAGCCGTGCCTGGCCGCCCATCAGGGGCTGGATCGTCGCCCGCGCCCGGTCGAGCTGTTCCGGGTCGTCGACGAAGATCTCCAGCGACGACACCTGCCCACGCAGCCGATAGAGGATCTGTGCCGCCTCCAGCGGCATGTAGACGAAGCTGCTGTTGTATTCGTGCATGCCTACATCGAAGATCGCGGCGATCTCATAGGCGCGCATGCGCGGCGTGGTGCCGAAGGCGGTGGCGTTGCCCTGCGGCGAGATCAGGGTCAACTCGTCGCCAAGGCGCAGGCCCAGGCGCTGCGCCATGGTGATGCCGACGGCGATCACCTCGGTGCCGCCGAAATCGGCCGGGTCGTTGACGACCAGATTCTCGGCGATCGCCGGGCGGGCGAGGAAATCCTCCGGCGCCACGCCGCGGACGGCGACGCCGAGCGCGGTACCGCGATGGCTGACCAGCGCCTGCCCTTCGATGGTCGGGGCGACCCGCTCGACGCCATCCAGGCCACGCAGGCGGCCGGCCAGATCGTCGTATTCGGTCAGCCCGCCGCCGAACCCGTAGACGCCGAGATGCCCCTGCAGGCCGAGGATTCGGTTGATCAGCTCCTCACGAAAGCCGTTCATCACCGCCATCACGATGACAAGGATGGCGACGCCCAGCGTGATGCCGGCCAGCGACATGATGGCGATGAAGGAAAAGAAGCCTTCCTTCCGGCTCGGCTTGAGGTAGCGGAAGGCGACGAACCGAACGAACGGGCTCAGCATGGCGGCGGTCGATCCGTTAGGGGGCCGTTCAAGGGGTGCAGGCGGCGGTGGACACCGTCTGCCAGCATGGCGGTTTTTGTGGCGATTCCACGACAGCCCTAGCCGGCGATCCGGGCCAGCGCCGCCTC
>JABDIP010000137.1 GCA_013003675.1 Inquilinus sp. | reverse complement strand
CTCCCCTCGCGGGAGAGGGAGGGGCCCGCGTAGCGGGAGGGTGAGGGGGTTGCACCGAAACCGCAGGCGTCGGTCAATGGCGCAAGGAAACAGGCAGTCCGAATCGGGCGTTTGTGATGCAGCCGGTTTGGCAGGGTGCTCAGAAAGTGTCCCGACGCCGGGGCATTGCACCCTTCGGCAAGCTCACGATGAGGCTAATATGCTGCAATCCTGAGCTTCCGCATCCCGAGCCTGTCCAGAGACGAAGGGCGACGGTGACCGCAGGCGTTGTGTCAACGGCCCCCTAACGGTATTCGAGGATGGGGCGGGCGCAGAGATCCTCGGCCCAGAACTTGGTCTCCTGGCCGTTGACGTCCTCGAACCGCAGATCGAAGAAGCACTCGTCCTGGCTCCGCATCCGCAGTTCGCGGATCTGTCCCGGCGCCAGGGTGTTGTTGAGCAGGTCGCTGCCCCAATACTTGCTGTAGATCGGCGACGCATAGACCGACTGCAGCGCGACCTCGCTCTCGTTGCGGATCGTGAAGCTGCGCTCCTGGGCGGCGGCGGCCGTGGCGGTCGTCAGGGCCAGCCCGAGCGACGCGAATGCCAGGCGACGCCGTCCGCCGTCGCGCATCATCCGCAAACCCGTCATCCGATCACCTTCATCTGCTGCCGACATCTGCTGCCGACGACCGCGTGGCCGGTCCGGCCTCGACGGCCGGCACCCGGCACCGCCGGAACGAAGCAGACAAGATGACCAGAAATTGGGACCGGAATGGGGCGGCGCGGTGGTCTTACGCCACGCCGGTCATTGCACCAGGATTTTCGGCGCCTGGCGTCGCGCGGCGCCGCCTTCCGCCGCCAGCCCGGCCAGCACCGCCTCGGCAATCTGGCGGTAGGCCTGGGCGTGTTCGCCCTCCGGCTCGGTGACGACGATCGGCGTGCCGGCGTCGGAGGTCTCGCGGATGGCGAGATGCAGCGGCACCTCGCCGAGGAAGGGCGCGCCGAGCCGCTCCGCCTCCGCCCGGGCGCCGCCATGGCCGAAGATATCGGTGCGGCCGCCGCAATGCGGACAGGCGAAATAGGACATGTTCTCGACGATGCCGAGCACCGGCACGTCGACCTTCTGGAACATGCGCAAGCCCTTGCGGGCATCGAGCAGGGCGATGTCCTGCGGCGTCGAGACGATCACCGCGCCGGCCAGCGGCACCTGCTGCGCCATGGTGAGTTGGGCGTCGCCGGTGCCCGGCGGCATGTCGACCACCAGCACGTCGAGTTCGCCCCAATTCACGTCGCGCAACATCTGCGTCAGCGCGCTCTGCACCATCGGCCCGCGCCAGATCACCGGCGTCTCCTCGTCGACCATGAAGCCGATCGACATGACCTTGAGGCCGAATCGCTGCATCGGGTCGAGGGTCTTGCCGTCGGCCGAGTTGGGCTTGCCGGTGATGCCCAGCATGCGCGGCATCGAGGGGCCGTAGATATCGGCGTCGAGCAGCCCGACCTTCCGGCCGAGCGCGGCGAGCGCCAGGGCGAGATTGGCCGCCGTGGTCGACTTGCCGACACCGCCCTTGCCGGAGGCGACGGCGACGATTGCGCCGACCCCGGGGGCAAGCTGGCGCTGGGCCTGGTCCTGGCCATGCGCGTGGCCGTGCCCGTGCCCGTGCCCGTGCCCGGTGCCCTGGCCGGGCGCGGTCGGCCGCGGGGTGCCGCCGGGCGCCGATGCCGGGCCGGGCTGGCGATGGGCGGTCAGCACGGCGGTCACCGAGAGCACGCCCGGCAGCGCCTCGACCGCGGTGGCGGCGGCCTGGCGCAACGGCTCGAGCTTCGGGCCGCGCTGCGGATCGACCTCGATGGCGAACTGGACGTGGCCATCCTTGACGGCGACGCCGGACACCATGCCGAGCCCGACGATGTCGTCGCCGCGGTCCGGGTCCCGGACCCGCCGCAGCGCCTCCATCACCACGCTCTCCGTGATCGTCGCCATGGTTGAAAACTCCGTAAAGCCGCCAATATTCTCGGGGACACGTCGCCGCTGTCTCCAGGATGCTTTGATATAGCGTGCGGCCCGTGCGATAGAAAGGCCGGCTAACGGCCGGCAACGCGAAGCAGCAGGGAACGACTAGATGCCTTGGAGCAATCAAGGGGGCGGCAGCGGCGGACCATGGGGGTCCGGCGGCGGTGGCGGCGGTCAGGGTCCGTGGGGCCGCGGCGGCGGTCCGACCCCACCGGATCTGGAGGACATGATCCGCCGCGGACAGGATCGCTTCAAGCAGGCGATGCCCAAGGGTGTCGGCGGCTTCAGCGGTTTCCTGATCCTCGCCTTTCTGGCCATTCTCGGCTGGGGCATATCGGGATTCTATATCGTCGAGCCGGACGAGCAGGGCGTGCAGCTCCGCTTCGGCGAATACGTCAGCCAGAAGGGACCGGGGCTCAACTATTGGTGGCCGTGGCCGGTCGGCACGGTGGAGACGCCGAGCGTCACCCGCGTCAACCGCATCGATATCGGCTTCCAGAGCGGCACGGATTCGCGCGGCGGCCAGCGCACCCGCGACGTCCCCGAGGAAAGCCTGATGCTGACCGGGGACGAGAACATCATCGATATCGACTTCACGGTCCTGTGGCGTGTCGCCAGCGCACCCGACTACCTGTTCAACATCCGCTCGCCCGAAGAGACGGTGAAGCTGACCGCCGAGAGCGTGATGCGCGAGATCATCGGCCGTACCGAGATCCAGCCCGCGCTGACCGAGGCGCGGCTGAAGATCCAGTCGGATGTGCAGACGTTGGTGCAGCAGACGCTCGATTCGTACGGCGCCGGTGTGGAGATCACCGAGGTCCAGTTGCAGAAGGTCGATCCGCCGCAGCAGGTGGTCGACGCCTTCAACGACGTCTTGCGCGCCCGCCAGGACCAGCAGCGCGTGCGCAACGTGGCGGAGGCGTACCGCAACGACATCATTCCGCGGGCTCGCGGCGAGGCGGAGCAGATGATCCAGGAAGCGTCCGCCTATCGCGAACAGGAGATGGCCACCGCCCAGGGTGAAGCCTCGCGATTCCTGGCCGTGCTGCGGTCATACCGCGTCGCGCCGGAGGTCACCGCCCAGCGCTTCTATCTGGAGACCTGGGAGCAATTCCTCCAGGGCGCGAACAAGATCATCATCGACGAGAGCAGTGGCGGCCAGGGGGTCGTGCCCTATCTGCCGCTCGACCAGTTGCGGGCACGGCCGTCGGCCCAGGGGGGGCAGCAATGAACGTCAAACTGGCCATCATCGGCATCGTGCTGATTGTCATCGGCGCTGTCGCCGCAAGCGCCGCCTTCGTCGTCGACCAGCGCGAACAGGCGCTGGTGGTGAAGCTCGGCGAGCCGAAACGCGTGATTCAGGAGCCGGGCCTGAACTTCAAGATCCCGTTCATCGAGGAAGCGGTTCGCTACGAAAAGCGTGTGCTGAACGTCGATCCGCCGGTCGAGCAGCTGATCCTCGCCGACCAGCGGCGCCTCGACGTCGACGTCTTCGGGCGTTACCGGATCGCGGAGCCCCTGCTGTTCTTCCAGGCGGTCAACAACGAGGAGGTGGCGACCCAGCGGCTGTCCACCTTCATGATCGCCTCGCTGCGCGAGGTGCTCGGCACCAAGACACAGGTCGAAGTGCTGTCCGAGGCGCGGGCCGGCATCATGGACGAGATCCGCGACATCGTGTCCGGCCGCGCCCAGGCGCTCGGCATCGAAATCGTCGATGTGCGTATCGTGCGCGCCGATGTGCCGCAGGATACCGTCGACTCCGTCTTCAACCGCATGCGCTCGGAACGCGAGCGGGAAGCCGCCGAATTCCGCGCCCAGGGCCAGGAACTGGCACAGCAGATCCGCGCGCGTGCCGACCGCGAGCGCACGGTGCTGCTGGCCGAGGCCGAGCGGTCGTCGCAGATCCTGCGCGGCGAGGGCGACGAGGAGGCGATCCGCATCCGCGGCGAGGCGTTCAGCCAGGACTCGGAATTCTACACCTTCTACCGGGCGCTCGAGGCGTATCGGGAGAGCTTCAACCCCGACGACACCACGCTGGTGCTGTCGCCGAACAGCCAGTTCTTCCGCTTCTTCAACGAGGGTCCGCCGTCCCCCAGCCGGCGGTGACAGGGGGTCGCCGGCCGGCCCGGCGGGGCGCTGACGCATGAGCGATCTGGCGATGGCGCTCGCCCTGGTGCTGGTGATCGAGGGTCTGTTCTATGCCACCATCCCGGGGCAGGTGAAGCGCATGATGGCGTCGGTGCTGCCGGTGCCGGACGGGACGCTGCGTCTGGGCGGTCTGCTCGCCATCGTCCTTGGCCTGATGCTCGTCTTCGCCCTGCGCGGTTGACCGCCGGGCGGGGGAGCGGGCCGGTGCCGATTGCGCGTGAGCGGACAATACTCTAGCCTCGGCGGGCGTCGCCGGATCGCGCGGGGGCTGGCCGGCACGCCGTAATTGAACCATATTTAAGGTCCACGAATTCGTGGTTAACGCTCCCGTCCTTGGGCGCGCCGGCGGTCGGGTTTCGAGAAGCAACCGGGGCCGCATGGCTGCCCGCAAGGCATGGGCGGGAAGAGGATGCCGCGCCTCTTCGGTCCCGTCTCGATGGCGGACGAAGGGCCTGAGGAGTTAGGAGAAGGTCGACTTGATCCACCGTCCGATGGTGCCGCCGACGCGGCGGCCGTGCGCACAGGCCCGGGCCGCCGATGCCGACCTGGCGCAGCGCGTGAAGCTCTCCGTTTGGCTGATCGCGGCGACCCTGGTCGCGGCGATCCTCTCGCTGGCCTCCGTGGCCCGCGCCGCCCCGGCGCCGGACAGTTTCGCCGACCTTGCCGAGCGGCTGCTGCCGGCGGTGGTGAACGTCTCCACGAGCCAGCGGATGACGACGGCCCAGCGCGGCGGCTCGCCGGAACTGCCGCAATTCCCGCCGGGCTCGCCGTTCGAGGAGTTCTTCAAGGACTTCTTCGACCGCCGCGAAGACGAACGCGGCCAGCCCGGCCGTCAGGCGACGTCGCTCGGCTCCGGCTTCATCGTCGATCCCAGCGGCTATGTGGTGACCAACAACCACGTCATCGAGGGCGCCGACGAGATCACCATCATCCTGCAGGACGACACCAATCTGATCGCCGAACTGGTCGGCGTCGACGAGAAGACCGACATCGCCGTGCTGAAGGTGGAGCCGACCAGGCCGCTGCCTTCGGTCAGGTTCGGCGACAGCGACGACATGCGGGTCGGCGACTGGGTGATCGCGATCGGCAACCCGTTCGGCCTGGGCGGCACCGTCACCGCGGGCATCATCTCCGCCCAGCAGCGCAACATCAATTCCGGGCCCTATGACGATTTCATCCAGACCGACGCCTCGATCAACCGCGGCAATTCCGGCGGGCCGATGTTCGACCTGCAGGGCGACGTGATCGGCATCAACACCGCCATCTATTCGCCGTCCGGCGGCTCGGTCGGCATCGGCTTCGCCATCCCGTCCAAGCTGGCCGAGAACGTCGTCAATCAGATCATCGAGTTCGGCCGAACCCGACGCGGCTGGCTCGGGGTCCGCATCCAGAGCGTGACCGAGGAGATCGCCGAGAATCTGGGCCTGCAGGACACCCAGGGCGCGCTGGTCGCCAGCGTCAACGAGGGCGGTCCGGCGGCCGATGGCGGTGTCGAGCCGGGCGACGTGATCCTGCGCTTCAACAACCGGCCGGTCACCGAGATGCGCCGGTTGCCGCGGTTGGTGGCGGAGACGCCGGTCAATCAGCGGGTCGCCGTGCAGGTCTGGCGCAAGGGCCGGATGGAGACGCTTCGGGTCACCCTGGGCGAGCTCGAGGCGGCGGAAGAGGCGGGCCTGTTGGCGGGTCTCACCGAACCCGGAGAGCCGGTTCCGGAAAGCCAGGATCTGGATGAGCTGGGCCTGTCGCTGTCCGGGCTGAACGACGATCTGCTGCGTCAGTACGGCATCACGCCCGGCACCGAGGGCGTGGTGGTCACCGAGGTGGTGCCGGGCAGCCCCGCGGAAGAAAAGGGCCTGCGCCCCGGCGAGGTGATCATCGAGATCGGCCAGGAGAAAGTGACCTCCGCCGCCGACGTCGCCCGCATGGTCGAGGAGGCGCGCGAGGCCGGACGCCGCTCGGTGCTGCTGCTGATCGACCGTGACGGCGACCTGCGCTTCGTCGCGCTGAGCGTCACCGGATAGCCGAGCACTAGTATACTCTAAGCGAACGCCGCCCCTCGGGGCGGCGTTGTCGTTTGCCCGGGCCGCAGCCCGCTTGCCGCCCTCGCGGCCGCTCCCTAGACTTCGCGCAAATCATTTCGAGGCAGGGGGACCCGATGGCCAACACCGTGAAATACGAACTGAGCGAGGACCGCATGCCGCGGCAGTGGTACAACCTCGCCGCCGACCTGCCGGAGCCGTTGGCGCCGCCGCTGCACCCCGGTACCCACCAGCCGATCGGGCCGGAGGCGCTGGAGCCGCTGTTTCCGATGGCGCTGATCGCCCAGGAGGTCAGCACCGAGCGCCATATCGAGATCCCCGAGCCGGTGCGCGACATCTATCGGCAATGGCGGCCGACGCCGCTCTATCGCGCCCGGCGGCTGGAGCGCTTCCTCGATACCCCGGCGCGCATCTATTACAAATACGAGGGCGTCAGCCCGGCCGGCAGCCACAAGCCGAACACCGCCATTCCGCAGGCCTTCTATAACAAGGAGGCCGGCATCACGCGCATCGTCACCGAAACCGGGGCCGGGCAATGGGGCTCGTCGCTGGCGCTGGCCGGCGCCATGTTCGGCATCGAGGTCGACGTCTACATGGTCAAGGTCAGCTTTCGCCAGAAGCCGTATCGGCGGGCGATGATGGAGGCCTATGGGGCGCGCTGCGTGGCGAGCCCGAGCGAAGAGACCGAGATCGGCCGGAAGATCCTGGCCGAGCACCCGGACAGCAACGGCAGCCTGGGCATCGCCATCAGCGAGGCGGTCGAGCAGGCGGCCCAGCGCGACGACACCAAATACGCCCTGGGCAGCGTGCTCAACCACGTGCTGCTGCACCAGACGGTGATCGGCCAGGAGGCGATGGCGCAGATGGAGATGGCCGGCGACTATCCGGACATCGTGGTCGGCTGCACCGGCGGCGGCAGCAATTTCGCCGGCATCGCTTTCCCCTATCTCGGCGCCAAGCTGCGCGAGGGGCGCGACCTCTATATCAAGGCCTGCGAGCCGGCGGCCTGCCCGACCCTGACCCGCGGCAAGTACGCCTATGATTTCGGCGACACCGGCGGTTCCACGCCGCTGATGAAGATGCACACCCTTGGCTCGTCCTTCATGCCGCCCGGCTTCCATGCCGGCGGCCTGCGCTATCACGGCATGGCGCCGATGATCAGCCACATCAAGGAACTCGGGCTGATCGACGCGGTCGCCTATCAGCAGCTCGAATGCTTCAAGGCGGGCGTCGATTTCGCCCGGGTCGAGGGCATCCTGCCGGCGCCGGAGGCGACCCACGCGGTGAAGGGCGCGGTCGACGAGGCGCTGAAGTGCAAGGAGGCGGGCACCGCCAAGGTGATCCTGTTCAACCTCTGCGGTCACGGCCATTTCGACATGCAGGCCTATACCGACTATTTCGCCGGCAAGCTGACCGACGTGACCTATGACGAGAACGAGCTGCAGACCGCACTCGGGCAACTGCCGTCGGTGGCGGCGGAGTGAGGGGGCGTCGGTCCGGAGCCGATTCCGCGTGAGCGGATAACGCTGCAACGGCCGTGGATGGGCCGTCACCGGCGATCCGGCGGCGCCGTGAATGGCTTAACGTTTCCGCAAGTCGGCCCCTATAGCGTGCGCGGCATCCCCGGGCAATGCACGCCCGGCGATGCCGGAGGATCGCCACCTTGCCAATCCCGCGCTTCATCCCGGTCGCTGTCGCCGCCCTGCTGGCGACGACGGCGACGGCCCGTGCCGAGGGCTTCTATCTCGGCGTCCAGGGCGGCTACAACGGTGCCGTCGACGCCGAATTGAACGAGGATTGCGGCATCCTCCTTTGCATCTCGGACGGTACTGCGGTCTATGACCCGGGCGCGGCGATCGGCGTCGTCTTCGGCCTCGATATGTCGGGCGGCTGGCGGCTGGAGGGCGAACTCACCTACCGCGAGAACCGGTTCGACGAGATCGAATGGTTCGACGGTCTTCGGCAGACCGATGGGCGCATTACCTCCACGGCCTTGATGGGCAACGTCATCTATGACTACGAGGCGGACTCGGTCCAGCCCTATTTGGGCGCGGGTATCGGCGCGGTCAACGTCTCCTTCGACGATGTGCGCGACGTCGACGGCGCGTTGTTCGACGGCTCGGAGACCGTTCTGGCCGGTCAGTTCATCGGCGGCGTAGGTCTCACCCTGGCGCCTTCCACGACGCTCTATATCGACTACCGGGCGATGCTCACCGAGGATGTTTCCCTGGTCATCGATCCGGGCCAGAGGGCCTCCATCGCCGGCGATCCCGTCGACGTCGAATACTTCGTCCAGTCGGTGATGATCGGCATCCGCCACGAATTCTGATCGCGGCGGAGCGTCGGCGGCGGCTCAGCCGGCGACGATTTCTTCCGCCCGGAACCCCTGCAGATACAACAGCGCCGTCAGATCGGCGTGGTCGATGCGGGCCGGCGCGGCCTGGCGGACCGCGGGCTTGGCGTGGTAGGCGACGCCGAGGCCGGCGCGCTGCAGCATGGTGAGGTCGTTGGCGCCGTCGCCGACCGCCGCGGCGTCGGCCGGCGGCAGGCCGTGCTCGCGGCAAAGACGGACCAGGGCGGCGGCCTTGCCGTCGCGGTTCAGGATCGGCTCGCGCACCCGGCCGGTCAGCCGGCCTCCGGCGATCTCCAACTCGTTGGCCTCGTCGTGGTCGAAGCCGAGCCGGGCCCGCACCGCGCCGGTGACCTGGCGGAAGCCGCCGGAGACCAGGGCGGTGAAGGCGCCGTGGGCGCGCATGGTGGCGACCAGGGCGGCGGCGCCGGGGGTCGGCCGGATGTCGGCGATCACCCGGTCGAGGGTATCGGCCGGCAGGCCGTCGAGCAGCGCCACCCGCTCGATCAGCGCGCCGCGGAAATCTATCTCGCCGTTCATCGCCCGGGCGGTGATCGCCGCCACCGGGTCGCCGACTCCGGCCAGGGCGGCCAGTTCGTCGAGGCTTTCGCCCTCGATGATGGTCGAGTCCATGTCGGCGATCAGCAGTTCCTTGCGGCGGCCGGCGGCGGGCTGGATGGCGAGGTCGACCGGCCGGCCGGCGAGCCGGCCTCGCACCGCCGCCTCGATCGTGGTTGTATCGGGCCCGTCGAAGGGCAAGTCGCAGGCGACGCCCGGGGCCAGCCAGTCGGGCTCGCCGGTGTCGAGGGCGTGGTTGGCGACCGCGGCGCGGGCCGCGGCGACAGCGGCCGTGTCGAGGTGCGGCGCGCCGATCAGCGTCAGGACGTTTTGCATTCCAACTCGGCGGCGCGGTAGGGCAGAGGGCGACAGGTATAGACGGCCGTGGCGAAAGACAACACAGAAGATCGCCGCGTGATCGTCGTCGGCGGGCCGACCGCCAGCGGCAAGTCGGCGCTGGCGCTGGGTCTGGCCGAGGCGCTGGACGGGGTGGTGATCAACGCCGACAGCATGCAGGTCTATCGCGACCTGTCGGTGCTGACGGCGCGGCCGGGGCCGGCCGATCTGGCGCGGGCGACCCATCGCCTCTACGGCGTGCTGGACGGCGCGGAACGCTGCTCGGCGGCACGTTGGCGAGGGCTGGCGGAGGCCGAGATCGCCAAGGCCCATGCCGCCGGGCGGCTGCCGATCGTCTGCGGCGGCACCGGCCTCTACCTGCGCGCCCTGATGGAGGGGCTGGCCGAGATACCGCCGATGCCGGAGCCGGTACGGGCCGAGGCCATGGCGCTGCACGCGCGGCTCGGCGGTGCGGCCTTTCACGACCGTCTGGCGGCGCGCGACCCGGCCATGGCGGCGCGGCTGCACCCGGGCGATACCCAGCGGCTGATCCGCGCCTGGGAGGTGCTGGCGGCGACCGGCCGCTCCCTGGCCGATTGGCAGCAGGGCACGGCACCCGGCCCGGCGGCCGGCTGGCGGGTCGGCACGATCGTCCTGATCCCGCCGCGCGACGCGCTCTATGCCGCCTGCGACGCGCGCTTCCGGCGGATGGTCGAAAACGGCGGCATCGAGGAGGTGCGCGCACTGCTCGACCGGCATCTCGATCCCGGTTTGCCGGTCATGAAAGCGCTCGGCGTGCGCGAGATCGGTAATTTCCTGTCCGGCGAAATCCCGTTGGAAACCGCCATCGCGCGGGCGCAGCAGGCCACCCGGAACTATGCGAAACGCCAGCTTACCTGGTTCCGCAACCAGATGGCCGGCAAGAGCGGCGGCGATCGGCACGTCATCGACGCGCAATATTCGGAAAAGTTCAGCTCTGAAACCTTGTCGATTATTCGAGAATGGCGTTGACCTGCGTCGGCAACCCGTCTAGCTTGCCCGTCCCCGGCTCGGCCGGGGGCAACGATCCCATGTGACTCAACGGGTTAGGGCCGTTCCGCGGCCCGTCAGGGTGGAGAATTATGTCCGACGACCAGCCGACCGGCGCCGAGTTGATCCTGCGTGCCCTGACCGACCAGGGCGTCGACGTCGTCTTCGGCTATCCCGGCGGCGCCGTGCTGCCGATGTACGATGCGCTGTTCAGGCAGAACGCGATCCGCCACATCCTGGTGCGGCACGAGCAGGCGGCGGTCCACGCCGCCGAGGGCTATGCCCGCTCGACCGGCAAGGTCGGCGTCGTGCTGGTAACCTCCGGCCCCGGCGCCACCAACGCGGTGACCGGGCTGACCGACGCGCTGATGGACAGCATCCCGATCGTCTGCCTGACCGGCCAGGTGCCGACCCATCTGATCGGCAACGACGCCTTCCAGGAATGCGACACCACCGGCATCACCCGGCCCTGCACCAAGCACAATTACCTGGTGAAGGACGTCCGCGTCCTGGCCCGGACCATCCATGAGGCGTTCTACGTGGCGCGCAGCGGCCGGCCCGGCCCGGTGGTGGTCGATCTGCCGAAGGACGTCCAGTTCGAGCCCTACCCCTACGAGCCGCCGACCGACGTCGAGCACAAGAGCTACCGGCCGCGGCGCCAGCCGGATAACGGGGCGGTGGCCGAGGCGGTCGAGCTGATCGCCAACGCCAAGCGGCCGATCTTCTATACCGGCGGCGGCATCATCAATTCCGGCCCCGAGGCCGCGGCCACCCTGCGCGAGCTGGTGCGGCTGACCGGCGCGCCGTGCACCAGCACGCTGATGGGGCTGGGCGCCTTCCCGGCCTCGGACCGCCAGTTCCTCGGCATGCTGGGCATGCACGGCACCTATGAAGCCAACCTGGCGATGTACAATTGCGACGTGATGGTCAATCTGGGCGCCCGGTTCGACGACCGGGTGACCGGCAAGATCTCGGAGTTTTCGCCCGGCTCGAAGAAGATCCACGTCGATATCGACCCCAGCTCGATCAACAAGAACGTCGCGGTCGACGTGCCCGTCATCGGCGATGTCGGCGTGGTGATGGAGGGGATGCTGGCGCTGTTGAATAAGCGCCCGGTCAAACCCGGCGGCAAGGCGCTGAGCGCGTGGTGGCAGCAGATCGAGCAATGGCGCGGCCGCGACTGCCTGAAGTTCGTCCAGAGCACCGCGCCCAAGGCGCCGATCAAGCCGCAATACGCGCTGAAGCGGCTGGCCGAGCTGACCGCCGAGCGGGACGATGTGTACATCACCACCGAGGTCGGCCAGCACCAGATGTGGGCCGCCCAATACCTGCCCTTCGAGCAGCCGAACCGATGGATGACCTCGGGCGGCCTCGGCACCATGGGCTATGGCCTGCCGGCGGCGATCGGCGTGCAGATCGCCCACCCCGAGGCGCTGGTGATCGATGTCGCCGGCGAAGCCTCGATCATGATGAACATCCAGGAGATGTCGACCGCGGCGCAGTACCGGCTGCCGGTCAAGGTGATGGTGCTGAACAATTTCTGGATGGGCATGGTGCGCCAATGGCAGGAGCTGCTGCATGGCGAGCGCTATTCGGAGACCTATTCCGAGGCGTTGCCCGACTTCCTCCGGCTCGCCGAGGCGTTCGGCTGGGTCGGCCTGCGCTGCACCAAGGTGTCGGAGGTGGACGACGCGATCAGGGAGATGATCTCGGTCGACCGCCCGGTCTTCCTCGACATGCAGGTGGAGAAATCGGAGAACTGCTTCCCGATGATCCCCGGCGGCCACGCGCATTACGACATGCTGCTGGGGCCGGAGGACCAGTCGGCGTCACCGGCGTCGGAGGACGGCATGGTGCTCGTCTAGGCGCGGCTTGCCGCCGCCTGCCAGTCGCCGGGCACAACCCCGGCCCGCCGCCGAGTCCGTCCGCCACAGCCTTGAGCCGAACCGACCATGCCCCCCAGAGACGACCCCATCGAGCAGCACACGATATCCGTGCTGGTGGACAACGAACCCGGCGTGCTGGCCCGGGTCATCGGCCTGTTTTCCGGCCGCGGCTACAACATCGAGAGCCTGACCGTCGCCGAGGTCGAGCGCCACAAGAGCCAGTCGCGCATCACCCTGGTCACCTCCGGCACGCCGATGATCATCGAGCAGATCAAGGCCCAGCTCGACCGGCTGGTGCCGGTGCACAGCGTCAACGATTTGACCATGGAAGGGCCGTTCGTCGAACGCGAGCTCGGCCTGATCAAGGTGCAGTCGACCGGCGAGAAGCGCATCGAGGCGCTGCGCATCGCCGATATCTTCCGCGCCCGGGTGGTGGATTCGACGACCGAGAGCTTCACCTTCGAGGTCACCGGCGCGTCGGGAAAGCTCGACGCCTTCATCGGCCTGATGAAACCGCTCGGCCTCAACGACGTGAGCCGCACCGGCGTGGTGGCGATCGCCCGGGGCAGTGGCGGGGTGCTGGGCACGGAGTAGGGGGCCGATGCCCGTCGCCGAAGGGCGCGCCATGGCGCTGAGCATCGGCACGACCTTCCGGCAAGCGACCGCGGCCCTTTGGCGACGGCGCTGGACCATAGGACTGATCGCGCTTTGCTGGGTTGCCTTGCAGACGGCGCTCGGCGCCGGCCGCTTCTATTTCGGCATCGTTGGGTTATCCGACGCGACCGAGTGGATTTCGACCTTCGTGCCCGGATTCGAGCCGACCACCTATGCCCGGATTGTCGACATAGTCGCGGCCGCGCTGGGTATCGTTGTCGGCGCACCGTTCGCCGTGCTCCTCATACGCCTGTTCTTCTTCGACGCGCCGCTCGCTGGAGAACCCGGTGCCGCCAAGCTGCCCGGGAGCATGGCGGCGGTGGCGGTTTTCGAGAGCGTGTTGACCATCGCCTTTGCGGTCATCGTTTCGGTCGTGCACTTCATCGCGGCGCCCCTGGTGGGCTCTGCCTGGGCCCCGGTCTATTTCGCGATCTGGCTGACCGCGGTTTGGGTTGGGTCCCGGTTTTGCCTGGTCTATGCGACCGCCGCGCTGGGCGACGGATGGCAGGGGATGCGGTCCTGGCGGGCGACATCGGGCCATGCCGTGCGTCTTTCCGTTCTCTTCGGGGTTGTTCTGGCGGTCGAAGCCGGCGTCGGGCAACTGGCCGAGGCCGGCATCGCGGTGCTGTTCGAAGCGTATCGCTCGGTGCTGCTGCTCAGCGCGACGAATTTGCGACTGACGATCGTCTTGATTGCGTTTCCGGCGTCGCTGGTTCGGATCGTTTTCGACATGCTGCTGCTGGCGCTGGTCGCGGCGATCCATGCCAGACTGTCCGACCGCCCGGCCGCCGGCATTCCCGGCGCGCCCCGCTCAGCCGGGCAGACGGCCGAGGTCTTCGACTAGCGGTGACCGGGCATGCGAGCGCCCCTGCCGCGGCCGCCTCACCCCGCCAAGGGGCTGGGTCCCGTCCGCGGCGTCGACGCCATCGCGGCGCCGGGCGCGGCGTGAACCGCGGCGGGCCCGACCCGTTGTTCGAGGAGACACGATGACTCTGAGCATCGGAACGACCATTCATTACGCCTTCGTCGCCCTGTGGCGGCGGCGCTGGGCGGCCGGCGCGATCCTGCTCGGCTGGCTCGTCCTGGATGCGGCCCTGAGAAGCGGTCAGATGTATTTCAATGTCCATGCCTTGCTTGCCTATACCGACTGGATGTCGAAAGTCGCGCCGAATTTCGCGACACCGGACTATGTTCTGGTGCTGGACCTCGCGACTCAGGCGTTGAATGCCGTGATCGCCTCCGCATTCGCCGTGCTCCTGGTCCGCCTGCTCATCCTCGGCACGCCGTTCGGAGCGGAAATCGGGCCGGCGAAACTGGCCCGGGCGATGGTGTCGGTTCTGATCTTCCATCTGTCGATGACGCTCGTTTATCGCCTCGCGACCGCCACCGCCTTCGACATCGTGGGGCGTGTGCCGTGGCGGGTTTCGCCTTTGATCCTGTTGGCGATGTGGCTGGCGGCGGTGTGGTTTGGATCCAGGCTGTGCCTGGTCTATGCCAATGCCGCGCTGGGGAAAGGCTGGCGGATCGGCATGGCCTGGCGGACCACCGCCGGCCACTCCCTGCGTTTGTCGCTGCTCATCGGCGTCGTCCTCGTTTGCGAGGTCGCGATCGGTGTCGTCGTCAGTTCGAGTTTTCCCACGGAGCGGGTCCAGGTCGCACATATGCCATATGCGTTCATTCTGTTCCCGTTGCAGGCTTCGCTGATCGTCGTCGCCGCGAAGGCCCTGTTGCTGGCGTTGGCCGCGGTCGTCTATGCGCGGCTGACCGGGTTCCCGGCCCCCGGCATTCCCGGTGCCTCCCGCTCGCCGGAGCAGACGGCGGAGGTTTTCGAGTAGGCTGGCTTCGATGGCTTGGCGGCGAGGGGCCGGCTTTGCCGACAGGGATCGAAAGGGGGCAGGGTGACCAGTCTGCCGGTATGGGCGACGGTCAAGGAGGCGGCGGCGGCTGTCTGGCTGCACCGGTGGCGGCTGCTCGGCCTAGCCGCGATTCCGTTCGTGCTGTCGGTGGCGGCGGAAGTCTTGTTGACCTGGACGGTGGTCAAATTGGTGCCGTCGGATCCCGCCGCTCTGATGATGTCGGCGTTGGATCCCGCCACCCTGGTGAGGTCGGCCCTGATCCTGGAGGAAGTCCAGGGCGTTCCGAGCGATGTCGTCGTCGTGCTGTTCATCGTGCCCTGCTACCGGCTGCTGTTGTCCGGCGAAAAAAGTGCCTGGGGCAGCGGTGTGTCGCGTCGACGGGTCTATGGTTCGTATCTGGCCTGGGCCCTTTTCCTCACGATCGGGTTCGTCGGCCCCTCCTTGGCGCTGGCTTTGGCCGGGGATGAGGCCGTCCGAGGCTTCTCTTCGTTCATCGAGGTCGCACTCTTCTGTGTCTACGCCTATGTCACCACGCGCCTCGCTTTCGTCAGCCCGATGATCTGCCTTGGCCATCCCTGGCACTTGCGGCGACGGTGGGCGGAAACCCGGGGCAATGTCTGGCGCCTGATCGCCGTCTATCTTGTTGTCATTGTTCCCCTGTTCGTTCCGATGATCGGTGCGCTCACCTTGTGGGAAGGGTTTGTCCGATCGCCGACGGATGACCTGATGGGGATCGTCCCGTCGGAAATCGTCTTCACGACGGTTGCCCTGTCCGCCTCGGCCCTCAGTGTGGCGGCGACGGTCGCCGCCCAGGTCACGCTCACCGGCGCGGACGCGCGCGGCATGCCGAGCGGCCGGCAGTCGCCACGGCGGCTGGTCGAGGTATTCGACTAGGTGATGGCCGGGATGGGGGCAACGCTGATCACGGCGTTCGCCGTGCTGTGGCGGCACCGCGCGCGGGTCGGAACTCTTGCGCTTGCTTGGGCGATGCTCGACTTCGTGCTGAACTGGGCTTGGCCACTGACGGGCGATGCGCCGGGCGAGCGGCTGGGGCTCGTGATCTGGCAAGCGTTTGCCGGGGACCTGTTCGACAATGAGACACTGCCGCTGTTCGGCCGGCTCGGTCTTTCGGCGGTGCGCGTGGCCGTCGACGCGGTGCTTGGCATCATCGTTCTCGCCTATCTGCTCGCCGGAACTCGGGTGGCAGATGGCGGTTTGAAATTTCGCCGGATCTCGACGTATGTACAGCTGGTCTCGCTCGGGCTCGCGCTGAATGCCGTCTATCTGGTCGTGTTGTTCCTGTTGGATAGAGCGAACACCCTCTCTCCCTCTAGCGGCCATTGGCTGTTGGTTACTTTCCTCGGGCGGTTTGCGGCCTGGGCCGTGCCCGTCTGGCTCGCCGCCAGCCTGTGTTTCGTACTGCCCAACACGGCGCTGGGCCGCGGTCTCAGACTTCGCGAGAGTCGGCATGAGGCGAGAGACGCCGTGACACGGCTCTTCGTCCTGTTCGTCCTGGTCCTGATCCCCGCAGCTTGGATAAAGACGCTCGTATCCGCCCTGGTGTTTCGCTTCGAAATGCGCGAAACCTCGCTGGACGATCGGCTTTGGGCAATCGGTTTGTCAGACTCCCTTCTGCACGCGGCGGCGGGCCTCCTGCTGCTGGCGATCGTCGCGGTCGTCTTCGCCGGCCGGGACGGCCGGCCAGGGTTTGCCCGATCGGGCGTGTTGCAGACCTCGCAGTCGATCGCCCGGGCCTTCGAATAGCCGGGCAACCGCATCGCCCGCCACCTCCGCGCTTGGATTCCCGCCGTCCGAAATGCTATGGACACCGTCCCGCCGGGCGGTGGCGCCGGGCGGGGGCAACAACAGCAAGAACATTCGTCAGCAGGAAAGGGATTGTCCGCCATGCGCGTCTACTACGATCGCGACGCCGATGTGAATCTGATCAAGGCCAAGAAGGTGCTGATCGTCGGCTACGGCAGCCAGGGCCACGCGCATGCCGCCAATCTGCGCGACAGCGGCGTCAAGGAGGTCCGCATCGCGCTCCGGCCGAGTTCGGCGACGGTGAAGAAGGCCGAGGCCGCCGGCTTCGAGGTGATGAGCCCGACCGAGGGCGCCGCCTGGGCCGACGTCGTCATGATGTGCGCCCCGGACGAGCTCCAGGCCGACATCTACAACGACCATATCGGCCCGAACCTGCGCGACGGCGCGGCGATCGCCTTCGCCCACGGGCTCAACGTGCACTTCAACCTGATCGAGCCGTCCAAGGAGATCGACGTCTTCATGGTCGCGCCGAAGGGACCCGGCCACACCGTGCGCTCGGAATACCAGAAGGGCGGCGGCGTGCCCTGCCTGCTGGCGGTGCACCAGAATGCCAGCGGTGCCGCCGTCGAGGTCGGGCTGTCCTATGCCAGCGCCATCGGCGGCGGCCGGGCCGGCGTGATCGAGACCACCTTCAAGGAGGAATGCGAGACCGATTTGTTCGGCGAGCAGGTGGTGTTGTGCGGCGGGCTGACCGCGCTGATCCAGGCCGGGTTCGAGACCCTGGTCGAAGCCGGTTACGCGCCGGAGATGGCCTATTTCGAGTGCCTGCACGAGGTCAAGCTGATCGTCGACCTGATCTATGAGGGCGGCATCGCCAACATGCGCTACTCGATCTCCAACACCGCGGAATACGGCGACTACACGCGGGGCCCCAGGATCGTCACCGACGAGACCAAGGCGGAGATGAAGCGCATTCTGGCCGAGATCCAGTCCGGCCAGTTCACCCGCGACTGGATGCTGGAGAACAAGGTCGGCCAGACCAGCTTCAAGGCCACCCGCCGCCGTGCCGCCGAGCACGAGATCGAGCAGGTCGGCGAGAAGCTGCGGGCGATGATGCCCTGGATCGGCGCCAACAAGCTGGTCGACAAGGAGAAGAACTGAGGGCTGTCATCAATACCTCTCCCCTTGCGGGAGAGAGCCTGCCCCCGGCTTGATCGGGGGTCGGCGCGCGAAGCGCGGCGGGTGAGGGGGCTCGCGGCGGATGCCGCGGGAAATCTGCCAGGCTCGTTTGAAGCGGAAACAATCCCCCTCACCCAGCTCCGGCTAGGGCTCGGCCAAATGCCTCGCCAAGCCTGCGCAACCCTCTCCCACAAGGGGAGAGGGGGCACGGCGGCGGACTTGGCTACACAACCCGGCCCCGTGCCGCGACCGGGTAGCTGCGCTCGACGTCGTCGCCGACGACGCCGTGCACGACATCGTGCAGATTGCTCACCGCGCAGGCGTGGTTGGGGACGATGGTCAGGATTTCGCCGATCGCCGGGCGGACACTTTCCCCCGAGAAGTCCAGATGGCCGTGCTCCTCGCTCAGCTTGCTGAGGCGGGCGGCGGGGTATTCCAGCACGGTGCAGTGCCCCTCGGTGTTGATGATGTCCGAGGAGATCGTCTTCGAGCCGGCGTCGACGATCACGCGGTCGGCGGTCGGGCGGCTGACCACGGTGGCGCGGACCCTGAGCGCGCAATCGTCCAGGCTGGCGGCGCCGAAGGCGACCATCGACCGGTCGTAGTAGATGTAGGTGCCGGCGCGGTGCTCGGTGGCCGCGGCGACGGTATGGGCCGTCCACATGTCCGGCGAGCCGCCATTGCTGACCACATCCGCCCGCAGCCCGGCGGCGGCGCATTCGGCGACGGCCTCCGTCAGGAACGCCTGAACCTCGTGCTGACTGCCGGGCGATGGGTACGTCATCAGCCCGGCGAATGTCAGGCCGGGCAGGGCGTCGATCCGCCGCGCCAGCGCCGCCGCCTCGGCCGGAGACTGGACGCCGCAGCGCTTGGCGCCGGTATCGCATTCGACCGACAGCGCCACCGTCAAGCCGGCCTGGTCGAAGGCGGCCGACAGTCCCTCCGCCGTCGCCTCGCTGTCGCAGGTCAGCGACAGGGTCACGCGCCGGGCGAGGGCGACGGCACGGCGCAGCTTGTGCGCGCCGACCAGATTGTACGGGATCAGGATGTCATCCAGCCCGGCATCGGCCATCACCTCCGCCTCGCCGAGCTTCTGGCAGACGATGCCCCCGGCGCCCAGCGCGACCTGCCGCCGGGCGAATTCGGGGATCTTGTGGGTCTTCACATGCGGCCGGTTGGCCAGCCCGTTGTCGTCGCAATAGGTCTGGAACCGCCGCAGATTGCGGTCCACCCGGTCGAGGTCGATGACGACGCAGGGCGTGTCCAGATCGTCGATGCGCATGTCCCGCTCCTTCCGCCGGTTCCGAGGGGGCCGGTCGTTGCCGCAATATGGTTTCGCGACGCCAGCCGGGCTGATAACCTTCTTTCCGGCGGCTGCGACCTGCGGCGAACGAACGACCGAGGCCTCGCCATCCGCCGTCACGGCCCGAACCGTAGCGTCTTTCGCGTTTGATAGGTGAGTTCGAAGTTCGGGTCCGGCGGCCGCGGGTGGGGAGATTCTGGCCGCCGGCACGTAAATGGGGAGGGAATACCGATGGAACGACGTGATCTTCTGAAGTCCGGCGGGCTGGCACTGGCGGCGGCCGGCATTGCCGCCGGGGCCGGCGCGACGCTGACCGCCCGGCAGGCGGCGGCGCAGTCGGCGCCGGATAGCCTGCTGCGCAAGGTGCTGGACCGCGGCCATCTGATCGTCGGCACCGGCAGCACCAACGCGCCGTGGCACTTCGAGGACGAGGACGGCGCGCTGGTCGGCATGGACATCGCCATGGCGAAGATCCTGGCCAAGGGCCTGTTCGACGACGAGACCAAGGTCGAATACATCCGCCAGGACCCGGCGGCGCGGATCCCGAACATCGTCACCGGCAAGGTCGACATCGTCGCCCAGTTCATGACCGTGACGCCCGGCCGCGCCCAGTTGGTGGCGGTCACCCGGCCGTACTACGTCGAGGGCATCGCGCTGCTGGCCCGGCCCGACGCCGAGGTGAAGACCTATGACCAGTTGCTGGCGGCCGGCTCGGACGCCCGCATCTCGATCCTGCAGAACGTCGATGCCGAGCAGTCGGTGCACGCGGTGCTGCCGGACGCCCAGGTGCTGTTGATCGACACCCAGGCCAACGTCATCCAGGCGCTGGAATCGCGCCGGGCCGACGGCGCCGCGGTCGATCTGTCGACGGTGCGCTGGCTGGTGCGGCAGAACCCGGACCGCTATTTCGACGCCGGCAAGCGCTGGTTCAGCATGCTGTACAGCGCCGCGGTGCCGCAGGGCGACCCAGACTGGCTGCACTATGTCAACACCGCCTTCGACGTGGCGATGCACGGTCACCAGACCGACATCTACGACGGCGCCTTCGCCGACTATTTCGGCCAGACGCCGCCGGCGCGCGAGCCCGGTTTCCCGGCCATCTAGCGGTTCGGAACAGGCCCGATCATCGCGAGTCGGTGACGGCTCACCCC
>JABDIP010000126.1 GCA_013003675.1 Inquilinus sp. | reverse complement strand
GACCTATCGTGAATACCAGGCGCTGGCGGCACCGTTGCCGCGCTGGTCGCCGCGACGGTTCGGCTATGCGGTGACCCGCGCCCTGCTGGCCACGATCGGCCGGCTGAGCGACGGCGTCCGGCTCGGCTGGCGTCGCGGTTTCGATTCCGGCGCAATGCTCGACTATGTCTATCGGGACCGCGCCGCCGGAATCACTCCGCTCGGCCGGCTGATCGACCGGGCCTATCTCGACAGCCCGGGCTGGCGCGGTCCCGATAGACATAGTCGAGCATGGCGCCGGAATCGAAACCGCGACGCCAGCCGAGCCGGACACCGTCGCTCAGCCGGCCGATCGTGGCCAGCAGGGCGCGGGTCACCGCATAGCCGAGCCGTCGCGGCGACCAGCGCGGCAACGGTGCCGCCAGCGCCTGGTATTCACGATAGGTCGGCCCGTCGCGGTCGGCCGACAGCAGGCAGGGCGGCCGCGCCTGGTAGGCGAAGGCATCGCGGATGAACTGCCGCGCCATGGCGATCGGCAGATGATTGTCCCGCTCGTTGAAGGTGTCGTGCAGGAAGCCGGGGAAGACGTGCATCGCCTTCTCGGCGGCGCCGAGCCGGTCGAAGAAAATGCGCTGGGCGGCCCGGTCGACGACGAAATCCGCCCCCGAGGTCAGCACCAGGGTCGGCACGGTGATCGCCGCCGCATCCTGGATCAGCCGCGTGCCGGCGTCGTGCACGCCGAGCAGGATGTTGACGGCGATCGCCGGCGCGATCAGCGGGTCCTCGTCATAGGAACGCTGTTTCTCCGGGTCGCGGGTCAGCAGCCGGCCCTTCACATAGCTGCGCACGAAAGCCTTGACCTTTAGCCGCTGCCAGAGCCGCAGCGCCGGAATGGCGAACGGCACATAGAGCCGGATGCGCAGGGCCGGGCTGCCCAACACCAGGGCGCGGATCGGCGGCGCGTAGTCGTGTACCCAGGTCGCGGCGCTGCCGCTGCCGACGCTGTGGCCCAGCACGACGATGTTCTCCATCGGAATGCCGTAGGCATGGCTGACGTGGCGAACGAAGGCGTCGGCGTCCCGCACCAGCGTCCCGAAACTGGGGGCGTAGCCGCGCTGGCCGGGCGACCTGCCGTGGCCGCGCGCATCCCAGGCGAACATCGCCATGTCGGCGAGGTCGAGGCCGTCGACGACGTCCTGCCAACGGCCGGAATGCTCATGCCCACGGTGGAACAGGACGATTGCCCGCTTCGCCGTGCCGCTGGCCGGCCAGGTCCGATAGAACAGCCGGGTGCCGTCATGGCTGATGAATTCGTGCTGCATCGCCTCGCGCATCTCCATCCCTCCTTCATCGCTTGTTTCAATTGAACAATGTTCAATATATATACCTTGCGAATGAACGATGTTCAAGGATAAAATCGAACGATGTTCAGTTAAGGAGAATCGACATGGCGCGACGCTCGGATCACAGCCGCGGCGAATTGCGGAAAATGGCCCTGGCGGCGGCGGAGTCGATCGCCGAGCAGGAAGGCGCCCGCGGCCTCACCGCGCGCGAGGTGGCCGGGCGGATCGGCTATTCGGTCGGCACGCTCTACAATCTATTCGGCACGCTCGACGATCTGATCGTCGAGGTGAACGGCACGACGCTGGACGCGCTGTACGATTCCCTGATGGAGGCCCGGCGGAAGGCCGACTCGGACGAGCCGGAGACGGTGATCGCCGCTTTCGCCGCCGCCTATATCGATTTCATCGACCGCCAGCCCAATCGCTGGGACATCCTGTTCGAACACAAGCTGCCGAAGGGCCGGAGATTGCCAAACTGGTACTTCGAAAAGCTGGGTCGGCTGTTGACGCTGCTCGACGGTTCGCTGGCGCCGCTGTTCGCCGCCGATCAGAAGCGCGATCGGGCGCGCGCCGCCCGGGTCTTGTGGTGCGGCCTGCACGGCATCTGCTCGCTGGCCCGGTCCGGCAAGCTGGGCGTGGTCACCGGGGAATCGGTTCCGGACTTGACCGAGGCTCTGCTGACGACTTATTTCGCCGGATTGAGGGCCCGGGCGCGCTGATCTGATCGGCGCCGTGAACGGTGCCCCCGCGGCGCCGGCTCTGCTACCTTTGTGCCGCCGACGCTCTGCCCTTCCCCCGCAACCGCGGATTCAGGCCATGGACGATTCCGTCTCCCCCTCCGAAGCGCCGACACCCGCCGCGGCGCATGAAGGGTCGCTCGCCGCGCTGACGACCTTCGTCGCCGGTGTGGCGGACGCGGTGGCGCCGGTCTCGCTGGGCCATTTCCGGCACCCTCTGTCAATCGAGCACAAGGCGGACGAATCGCCGGTGACGATCGCCGATCGCGAGGTGGAGTCGGCGATCCGCGCCCTGATCGCGCACCAGTATCCCGACCATGGCATCCTGGGCGAGGAGGAAGGCGGCGCGCCGACCACCGAGGGCCCGCTATGGGTCATCGACCCGATCGACGGCACCCGCAGCTTCATCGCCGGCATCCCGCTCTACGGCACGCTGATCGCCTTTCTGGTCGATGGCCGGCCGCGGATCGGGATGATCGACATGCCGGCCTTGAAGGAGCGCTGGATGGGCGCGGCGGACCGGCCGACAACCTTCAACGACCGGCCCTGCCGGACCAGCGACTGCCGCGATCTGGCGGCGGCGCGGCTCGCCGCCACCTCGATCGATTTGTTCGAGGTCGCCGACCGCGAGCGCTTCGACGCGCTGACCCGGGCGGTCTGGCAGCGGCAATTCGGCGGCGATTGCTATCTCTACGGCGCCCTGGCTTCCGGCGGCCTAGATCTGGTCGTCGAGAGCAATCTCAAGCCCTACGATTTCTGTGCCCTCGCCCCGGTGGTCGCGGGCGCCGGCGGGGTGATGACCGACTGGCAGGGCCGCCCGCTGACCGTCGCCTCGGACGGCCGCGTGCTTGCCGCCGCGACTCCGGACCTGCATGCCCAGGCGCTGGCCTATCTGTCTTCGGACTAAGGCCGGTACGCCCAAACGCTGCAGTGACGTCAGCGGGGGCTGAGGCGAACCGCCAAGGCCGCGCGCTTGAAATAGAAATAGATCAGCGTGCTGTTGGCGGCGGCGAAGAAGCACCAGACCGAGATGAAAGCCGCCGAATAGGCGTAGGCGGTGACCAGGAACGCCACCAGGACGACCACGCCAAGGACCCGGATCAGTCTGTGCGAGGAAAGCAACGGGACGAGTGAGGTGCAGGCGAGATACGGGATCTGCCGCCAGGTCAGAGGATCCACATCGCTCGAATACCAGATGCTGTGGCCGCGGATGGCGACCTTCGGCGACTCGCCGAGCAGGCCGGTCAGGAGATAGATCGAGAGAACGGTCCCGAAGGCGGCGATCACCCAGAAAACCCGGCGCCGGCGGCGATCGGGTTCGATCAGGATCACGGCGAGCGGAGTCAGCGCCGGCCAGAGGACCTTGGCGAAAAGCAGAAAGGCGAAGGCGAGGACGGCAACCTGCTCACCGTCGCTGTCGCCCGACAGTTGCAGCCACAATGCGCCTTCGATGGCCTGCTGGGACGCGAACAGCAAGGGCACCGTCGCAAGAAGAATCTCCCCCGGATGCCGGATTTGCCTGAGGGCCGCAATACCGATCACCGCGGTCGTTGCGGCTAACGAGAAACTGGCCGTTGCCGAAAAGCACATGATGGCGACGCTCCGCGCGCATGAGTGGCCCGCGTTCGATCCACAAAATCGGCCATGAACGGGTGCGAGAGCCAGCGACTGCTGTAATCCAATTGATACCACAGAATCCGTCGTGAACTCACTTAAATATTAGAGAACTCTTGCTTTAGAGAGTTAATCGAAAAAGGAAGCAAAAAAGGGAAACGCTGCCTGCGGCTCTTGGCCATCTCACGACCCGCAGTGTCTTTCGAGTGGGATTTCTTGATCCCACGCACTCGCCTGCCGCCGAGATCCAAACGTCCATTGGCCCGACAGGACCGACGCCTCGGACAGGACCGGTCTCGGCACTTCCCGATCGCTTCCCTGACAATGGATGGAGGGCGTTTCGGAGAAGCGCGGCCTGTCCCTAGTCGGCGGTTTCCGCCGCGCGCTCGGCCGGCATCATCCAGCCGAAGACCGCGACGGCCGCCAGGGCGCCGACCAGTTGCGCCGCCACGAATGCCGGGACATGCGCCGGGGCGATGCCGGAGAAGCTGTCGGTGAAGCCGCGGCCTATGGTGACCGCCGGGTTGGCGAAGCTAGTCGAGGCGGTGAACCAATAGGCGGCAGTGATGTAGAGGCCGACCGCATAGGCCACCGCCGACGGCCGCCAGCGCACGGTGCCGAGGATCGCCATCAGCAGGCCGAAGGTGGCGACCGCCTCGGCGAACCATTGCGCCGCCCCGGTGCGGGGATGCAGCGAAACCTGCAGCACCGGCACCTCGAACATCAAATGTGCCGCCCATACCCCGGCCAGGGCGCCGGCCACCTGCGCCGCCACATAGGCGAGCGCCACGGTTACGTCGATTTCCCGCCGGACGGTGAAGGCCAGCGTGACGGCCGGGTTGAAATGGGCGCCGGAGACCGGGCCGAAGACCAGGATCAGCACCACGAGGATGGCGCCGGTCGGCAGGGTGTTGCCGAGCAGCGCCAGGGCGACGTTCCCGTCGGCCAGCCGTTCCGCCATGATGCCGGAGCCGACGACGGTCGCCAGCAGGAAGGCGGTGCCCAGCACCTCGCCGGCCAAGCGGCGCGGCAGGTAGGCATTCATGCCGGTGCCTGAAGCCGCGAGTCGATCTCCACGAGAGCCGACGGCAGCGCGGCCGTTGTCAGGCGATCGGCCGGCAGCGCGACGAAAGCCGAAAGCCGTGCGAAGAGCTGGTCGTAGGCGGCTCGAAAGGCGGCGCGGCGGGTCGCGTCGGGACCTTCGACCGCGGCCGGATCGGGCAGGCCCCAATGGGCGGTCGCCGGCCGGCCCGGCCAGACCGGACACACCTCGCCCGCCGCCGCGTCGCAGACGGTGAGGATGACATCCATCGCCGGCGCTCCGGGGGCGGCGAATTCGTCCCAGGATTTCGACCTGAGGTCGCTGGTCGGATAATCGAGGTCCCGAAGCAGGGCCAGGGCGTCCGGATTGACCGCGCCCTTCGGGAAGCTGCCGGCGCTGTGGCCGCGGAGCCGGCCCCGGCCGATCCGGTTCAGGATCGCCTCGGCCAGGATGCTGCGGGCGGAATTCCCGGTGCACAGGAACAGCACCTCGATCGGTCCTTCACGACTATCGGCGGGCATCGCTTTTCTCCAGTTCGTCCCGATCCAGCCCGGCCGGGTCGCCGCACAGTTCCGGCCGGCCGCGGCAGCAATCCTCGGTCAGGAAGCCGAGCAGCCGGCGCATCGCCGCCACTTCGACGGCGTAGAAGACGTTGCGCCCGTCGCGCCACGACCGCAGCAGCCCGGCATGGTCGAGCGCCGCGAGATGGAAGGACAGCGCCGATGGCGCGATGGCCAGCGCCTCGCCGATCCGTCCCGCCGGCAGACCGGCCGGCCCCTCGCGGACCAGCAGGCGGAAGATGGCCAGCCGATGGGCATGCGCCAGCGCGGCCAGGCCGCCGATGGCCTCGTTCTCATCCATCCACTCAATATTTCATGAAAAATTGAAATGTCAATCGGCCGACGGGTGTTCAGGCTCCGCCCGGCCGTCGCTGCTCCAGTTCCTCCAGGGTGCGCGGCCAGTCCTTCTTCAGCAGCCGGGACAAAGCGCGGTCGGCGAGCAGTTTGCCGCCGGTCTGGCAGGCAACGCAGTAGTTGGTCTCGTTGCTGGCGTAGACGATGCGCTGGACCGGCGCGCCGCAGACCGGGCACGGCTTGCCGTATTTGCCGTGTACCGCCATCTCCGGCCTGAAGGCGGTCACCTTTTCCGGGAAGCCGTCGCCGGCCTCGGCGGTCAGCCGGTCGCGCCATTCAGGCAGGACCGTCCGGATCGCCTGGTACAGCCTGTCGACCTCCGACCCGTCGAGGGCGCCGGTCATCTTCACCGGTGACAGGCCGGCGCGATGGAGGATCTCGTCGGAATAGGCGTTGCCGATGCCGCTGAACAGGCGGTGATCGGTCAGGGCCCGCTTCAGCGTGTGGGTCGCCGAGGTCAGAACGGCGGCGAAGCTGTCGCGGGCGGTTTCCAGCACCTCGAGCCCGCCGGGGTCGTGC
>JABDIP010000107.1 GCA_013003675.1 Inquilinus sp. | reverse complement strand
CCTCGTCAAGAGGCAGGCCGAGGCCGAGATCCTGCCGCTGGCGGCGGCCGAGGACCTCGCCGTCATCAGCTACAGCCCGGTCGGCGGCGGCCTGCTGAGCGGCAAGTACCGGCCCGAGGCCCGGCCGGAAGCGGGCCGGATCGTCGACAACCCGATGTACGCCAAGCGCTACGCTTCCGACTGGATGGTCGAGACCGCCGCCGCCTTCACCGCCTTCGCCGAGCGCAAGGGCGTGCATCCGGTCAGCCTGGCGGTCGCCTGGGCCGGCGCCTACCCGGCCGGCACCGCGCCGATCATCGGCGCCCGCAGCCTGGAACAGCTCAGACCGTCGCTCGACTCGATCGCCGTCGAGATGACGCCGCAGTTGCGCTCGGAGATCGCCGGCCTCTCCCGCACCCCGCCGCCCGCCACCGACCGGCTGGAAGAACAGGGCTGACCGCCCGGCGGCCGGGGTCACGGTGCCTGCCCGGATCGATAGCCGCTCCACAACTCGTCGGGCAGTTCGTCTTCCCGCCAGATACCCAGCAGAATGCCGCGACGGGCCGATTTGCCGCGCGTCTCGCGGATCTGCCGCTCCGACCGGGTGGTCCGCTGGGACAGCCGCAATGCCCACGCGGAAAGAGCCCCGGCGAGGCGCGCGCGTTCGCCCTCATAGGCCGGATCGGCGCCGAGATCGGCGAGTTCGCCGGGATCCTCCCGCAGGTCGAACAGCATCGGGCGGAAGCCCAGCGCATGGACGTATTTCCAGCGGTCGTCGGCGACCATTAACAGACGCGCGTCGCGCGGCTCGACCCCGAGCCGCACCGCCGCCGGCAGTTGTGAATAGTCGTATTCGCTGACGACGAACCGGCGCCAATCGCCCGGCCGGTCGCCCCGCAGGAGAGGCAGCAGCGAGCGGCCCTCCAGCCGGTGCGACTGCTCGCCGGCATCGCCGCCGGCCGCGTCGATGAAGGTCGGCGCCAGATCGATCGACTCGACCAGCGCGTCGCAGGCCTGGCCACGGGTCCCGTCGGCCGCCGCCGACGGATCGTAGACGATGAGCGGGATCTTCACCGAGGGCTCGTGGAACAGATCCTTCTCGCCCAGCCAGTGGTCGCCGAGATAGTCGCCATGGTCGGAGGTGAAGACGATCATGGTGTTCTCGAACAGGCCGCGATCCTCGAGGAACCGGAACAGCGCCCCGAGCTGGTCGTCGATCTGTTTGATCAGGCCCATATAGGCCGGGATCACGGTCCGGCGCACCGCCTCCTCGGAGAAGACCTTGCCCACCTTGTGGTTCATGAATTCGCGATAGACCGGATGCGGGTCGGCCCGCTCCGCCTCGCTGCGCACCGCCGGGACAACGAACTGCGCGCCGTACAGATCGTGATAGGGCGCCGGCGCGATATAGGGCCAGTGCGGCTTGATGTAGCTGAGATGCAGGCACCAGGGCGTCTCGCCGGCCTCCTCGATGAAGTCCATCGCCCGGCGCGTCATGTAGGGCGTTTCGGAATGCTCCTCCTTGACCCGGGCCGGCAGGCGCGCGTGGTGCATGGCCCAGCCGGTGACGACGGTGCCGTCCTCGTCCTCCGCCGAATTGGCCCAGTCGTGCCAAGGGTTGTCGCCCGGATAGCCGTTTTCGTTGAGGTACCGGTCGTAGCGCGGCATCTGCGGGTCATAGCGGCCATCGGGCCCGACCGCGTGCAACCCGTCGTCGCGCTCGTAGGGATCGAAGCCGCATTCCGAGACGCGAACGCCGACGATCGAGTCGGGCGCGACACCAAGGCGCTCCATGCCCTCGCGGTCCGGCCGCATATGGGTCTTGCCGACCAGCGCGGTTCGCACGCCGAGCGGCCGCAGATAGTCGCCCAGGGTCAGCTCGCCGACCTTCAGCGGAATGCCGTTCCATGAGGCGCCATGGGAACTGACGTAACGGCCGGTGTAGAAGCTCATGCGCGACGAACCGCAGACCGGCGACTGCACATAGGCCCGGGTGAACCGCACGCCGCGCGCCGCCAGGCCGTCGATGTTGGGCGTTTCCAGATGCGGATGCCCATAGCAGCCCAGATAGTCGAACCTGAGCTGATCGCACATGATGAACAGGATGTTCTTGACGGTCTCGGCCATCGGTCCTTCGCCGCGTGAGAGTGGGTCGCCCGACCATATCGATGTCGGGCATCCGCAGGAACACCGGTACGACCGCCTCCCCGAAGCGACGGTCTCGCCGCTCGACTCTCTTCCTTTTTCCGGGTGACAGTCCGCCACCTGTTCTGAAAGTCTTGCTCCGGACAATTGCGCGGGTTCTGCGGCCCCCGACGCAACCGGGCAGGATTCTTGGCAAGGCGGTTCGGGCAGACAGTGAACGTCGCCTATCTATTGCAGCGGGCCGGGCTTGCCCTGGCCGATCGGACCGCGGTGGCGCTCGGGACCGACCGCCATTCGACCTACGGCCAGTTGCTGCGACGGGTCGCGGTCATCGCCGGCAATCTGCGGCATGACCTGCGCCTGCGGCCGGGCGACCGGGGCGCCCTGATCATGAAGAACTGCCCGCACTATGTGGAACTCCTGTTCGCCTGCTGGCACGCCGGCGCGACCGCGGTGCCGATCAACGCCAAGCTGCACCCGCGCGAGTTCGCCTTCATCCTGGGGCACAGCGGTGCCAGGGCCTGCTTCGTCACCGCGGATTCGGCGGAGACCGTGGCGTCGCTCCAGGTCTCCCTGCCGGCACTCGAGAGGGTGATCTGCGTCGAGGAGGCGGATTACGCGATACTGGGGCGCGGCGATCCGCTCGCCATGGCACCGACGGCGGCGGACGACGTGGCCTGGCTGTTCTATACCAGCGGCACGACCGGCCGCCCCAAGGGCGCGATGCTGACGCATCGGAACCTGATGAACATGACGGCGAGCTATTTGGCCGACGTCGATCGGATCGATCCGGGCGACAGCATCCTGCACGCCGCGCCGATGTCGCACGGTTCCGGCATGTATATCCTGCCCCATGCGGCGCAGGGAGCCGCGCAGGTGATCCCGCCCGGCGGCGGCTTCGAGGTACCCGAAGTGCTGGACTCGATCGCGGCGTGGCCCGGCCTGTCGATGTTCGCCGCGCCGACCATGGTCAAGCGCCTCGCCGAACATCCCTCGGCGGCAACCGCCGACACGGGCAATCTGAAGACCATCGTCTATGGCGGCGGCCCGATGTATCTGGCCGATCTGGACAAGGCGCACGATGTCTTCGGCTACAAGCTGGCGCAGATCTACGGCCAGGGCGAATCGCCCATGACCATCACCGCGCTCGACAAGGCGCGCCACGCACAGACCGATCATCCCCGCCATCGCGAGCGGCTTGCCTCGGCCGGCACGGCGCAGCTTTCGGTGGAGGTCCGCGTCGCCGATGCCGACGGCACCGCCCTGCCGCCCGGCGAGGTCGGCGAGGTGCTGGTGCGCGGCGACGCGGTGATGCGCGGCTATTGGCAGGATCCCGGGGCGACCGCCGCCGCGTTGCGCGATGGCTGGCTGTGGACCGGCGACATGGGCTCGATGGACGGCGACGGCTTCCTCACGCTCCGCGACCGTTCCAAGGACATGATCATCAGCGGCGGCAGCAACATCTATCCGCGCGAGGTCGAGGAGGTGC
>JABDIP010000550.1 GCA_013003675.1 Inquilinus sp. | reverse complement strand
GCATCGACTCGGCCGCCCCGACATTCCGCCTGCGCCGCGAGATGGAGGCGCAATTCGCCACGCCCACCGACGGCGCGGCGCCATAGGCGGCCGCCTTCCCCGGGGCGTGTCTCCGAACAGGGCGCCGGGATTGCGATCGGCGCGGTCGCGGACTAGGAAGGGGCCGATCTCCACCCGACCGGACGCCGCCTCGCACCCATCGATGAACGATCCCGCCAAGACCGCCGGCCCGCTGGCCGCCCTGCGCGCCCTGCGCCGGGCCGGGACGCTGAAGCCCGACCCCTGCCAGGAGCTGGCGGCGGAGAAGTTGCAGAGCCTGCATCACGCCTTGGCCGAGTATCGCCCGTCTTCGGATGCCGCCGGCTGGCGCGCCCGGTTCGGCCTCAGCCGGCGGCGCGACCCGGCGCCGCAAGGGCTCTACCTCTTCGGCGGGGTCGGGCGCGGCAAGTCGATGCTGATGGATCTGTTTTTCGACTCGGCGCCGGTGGAGCGCAGGCGGCGGGTGCATTTCCACCAGTTCATGCTGGATGTGCATGACTGGCTGCACCGCTGGCGGACGCGAGCCAGGGACGGTGGCGAGGCGACGAAGAAGGGGGACGACCCGATCCCGCCGCTCGCCCGCGATCTGGCGGCGGAGGCCTGGCTGCTCTGTTTCGACGAGTTCCACGTGGTCGACGTCGCCGACGCGATGATCCTCGGCCGGCTGTTCACCGCCTTGTTCGAACTGGGCGTCGTGGTCGTCGCGACAAGCAATTGGGCGCCCGACGACCTCTACAAGGACGGGCTGCAACGCGACCGCTTCCTGCCCTTCATCGCGCTCCTGAAGGAGCGGCTCGACGTGCTGGAGCTCGACGGCGGGGTCGACTACCGGCTGGCGCGGCTGATGGGCGTCGAGGTCTATCACCAGCCGCTCGGGCCGGCGGCCCTGCGCGCGCTGGAGCAGGCCTTCGCCACGCTGACCGGTGGCGCGGCCGGCGTCGCGGCGACCCTGGAGCTCAAGGGGCGGCGGCTGGAGATCCCGCGCGCCGCCAAGGAAGTGGCGTGGTTCACCTTCGAGGAGCTGTGCGACCGGCCGTTAGGAGCGGCGGATTACCTGGCCCTGGCGACCCATTACCGGACCGTGATCGTCGCCGGGGTGCCGGTGATGGGCGAGGCCGAGCGCAATCAGGCCAAGCGCTTCATGACGCTGATCGACGCCCTTTACGAGCACAAGGCGAAGACGGTGATCGCCGCCGAGGCGGTGCCGCAGGAGCTGTACCGAAAAGGGACCGGCGCGCTGGACTTCCAGCGCACCGTCAGCCGGTTGATGGAGATGCAGTCGGCGGAATACCTGGCCGCACCCCACCTCGCCTGAGGCGGGGCGCGGCCCTGGCGGCTAGACCGCGGCCTGCGTCTGCCCGACGATCGCGCGCTTGGTGTAGAGGTTGGTCAGCGCCTCGGCGACATGGTCGCGGGCCAGCTTTGGCGCCACCCCTTCGAAGCGGCAGCTCGCCAGCACCTGCTCGATGATGAATTTCGGCTGGTAGCAAGCCAGGTGCTGGTTGTTCTTGGTCTGCAGTTCCTGGATCACGAAATCGACGTCCTGGTCGGAGCAGTCGAGATCGCGCGCCCGCGCCATCATCCGGAAGATGCGGCGGTATTCCTCCACCGTCGGGAACGGGATTTCCAGCTTGTAGGGGATGCGGCGCAGGAACGCCGTGTCCATCAAATCGTCCGGCTCGAGGTTGGTCGAGAAGATGACCCGCTCGTCGAACGGGATCATGAAGCTCTTGCCGGTGTGCAGCTTGAGATAGTCGATCCGGTTCTCCAGCGGCACGATCCAGCGGTTGAGCAGCTGCGTCGGGCTGACCAGCTGGCGGCCGAAATCGTCGACGATGAAGGTGCCGTTCAGCGCCTTCATGTGGATCGGCGCCTCGTAGAACTTGACGTCCTGATTGTATTTCAGGTCGAGCATGTCGAGGGTCAGCTCGCCGCCGGTGATGATGATCGGCCGCCGGCAGGGGACCCAGCGCGGGTCGATGGAGTCGCGGCGAATGCCGGTGTGCACGTCGGGCGTGTCGTCGTCGACGATCGGCTCGTGCATGCTGGGGTCGAAGATCTTGATGATCTGGCCCTGCACCTCGATGCAGTGCGGGATGAAGACCACATCGCTGAAGATCCGGCCGACGAGGCGGGCGATCGTCGTCTTGCCGTTGCCGGGAGCGCCATAGAGCAGCATCGAGGTGGCGGAATTGACCGCCGGACCCAGCTTGCGGATCAGGGAGTCCGGCATGACCATGCGCTTGAAGGCCTGCTGCACATGCTCCATGCCGACCCGCTGGGTCGCCATGCCCTGCCGGGAGACCTGTTCGGAATAGTCGCGCAGGGTGACCGGCACCGGGCCGACATACTGGCTTTGCTGCAGGGCCTCGGCCGCCCATTGCCGGCCCATGGTGGTCAGGATATAGCGCACCTCCACCGATTCCGTCAGCCGGCTTTGGCCGATGCTCTCGATCAGGTGCTTTTCCGCGGCATCCTGCATGAGCTGCTGGATCAGCGCCGCCGGCAGGGCGAGGCGATGGGCAAGGCGGGTCGGGGTTTCCAGCCCGTCGACCGCCATCGCCTTCAGCATCATGCGCAACAGCATCGACAGCCCGAGGCCGGTGGCCTTGATCGATGTCGGCATCTCCGGCGCGCGCGAGACGATGGCGTCCATCGTCGCCTTCTGCACCAGCCCCAACTGGACCAGCTGGTCGGTGAAGCGGCCGCTGTCGGCGGTCATCATCGCCGACGCCTTTTCCAGCTGCTGGGGGCTGATGATGCCCTGGGATACGAGCAACTGGCTGATATGCATTTGCGGGCGCTCCGTCGATCTCGCCTGGGTGCGGCGGGCCAGACTGCCAAAAAACGGTTAACCCCAGGTTTCCGGACCGCGCGTGAATCGCCGCCAGGCTGTGCCCCGCCCTTGCCCCGCCACCGGATTCAGGCTACCAAGCCGGCGCGGTTGTGGGCATTGCGGGCGCTTGCCGCCCACCGCCCGCGACGCCGCGGTTCCCAAAATTTCCAGACGCTCGAGGGATTGTCATGGCACGCAGGAAGATCGCCCTGGTCGGGGCCGGCCAGATCGGTGGCACGCTGGCCTTGTTGGCCGGCATGAAGGAGTTGGGCGACGTCGTCCTGTTCGACATCGCCGAGGGCATTCCCGAGGGCAAGGGGCTGGATATCGCCCAGGCCTCGCCGGTCGAAGGTTTCAACGCCGGCTTCAGCGGTTCCAGCGACTATGCCTCGCTGAAGGATGCCGATGTCGTCATCGTCACCGCCGGCGTGGCGCGCAAGCCGGGCATGAGCCGGGACGATCTGATCGGCATCAACACCAAGGTGATCAAGAGTGTCGGCGGGGCGATCAAGCAGCATTGCCCGGGCGCCTTCGTCATCGTCATCACCAACCCGCTCGACGCCATGGTCGGGGTGATGAAGGAAGTCACCGGCCTGCCCGCCGCCCGCGTGGTCGGCATGGCCGGGGTGCTCGATTCCGCCCGCTTCCGCTATTTCCTGGCCGAGGAGTTCGGCGTCTCGGTCGAGGACGTCACCGCCTTCGTGCTCGGCGGCCATGGCGATACCATGGTGCCGCTGGTGCGCTACTCGACCGTCGCCGGCATCCCGCTGCCCGATCTGGTCAAGATGGGCTGGACGACACAGGCCAAGCTCGACGCCATTGTCCAGCGCACCCGCGACGGCGGGGCGGAGATCGTCGGCCTGCTGAAGACCGGCTCCGCCTTCTACGCGCCGGCGGCCTCGGCGATCTCCATGGCCGAGAGCTATCTGAAGGACAAGAAGCGGCTGCTGCCCTGCGCCGCTTACCTCACCGGCCAGTACGGCGTCGACGGCCTCTATGTCGGCGTGCCGGTGGTGATCGGCGCCGGCGGCGTCGAGCGCATCGCCGAAATCGCGCTGTCGCCCGACGAGCAGGCGATGTTCGACAAGTCGGTCGCCGCGGTGAAGGGGCTGGTCGAGACCACCCGGAAGATGCTGGCCGAGGGCTGACCGGGCTCCCGCTCTGTCCGGAATCTTCATCGCCGTCCGCGTACTGCTGAATATGATCGGGCGCCGGAGGCCGCAGGGGCACCTTTCGGTCGCCGCACGGGGCGGGCGAACGCCAAGTCGCGGTCTTGTGTTGGCAGCGCGGAACTTCGCCTGCGATCTGCGGTTGCCCCCGCCGCCGGTGGTGCTATTGTGCCGCCCGCACCGGGCCGGGGCGCTCTTATGCCGCGCCTCCGCCGGCCAGCGGGTTGGCCATCGATCGCAAGGGGCGGCATGAACATCCACGAATACCAGGCCAAGAGCCTG
>JABDIP010000525.1 GCA_013003675.1 Inquilinus sp. | reverse complement strand
CACGCAGCCTGCTCGGCCTTTTCATAGGCTTGCGGGTGCTAGCGCGCAGTCGGCCGGAGCCGGCCCTGCTGCGCTCCATCGCCAGGCAGGCGGCGGCCTTGTTGATCTGATTTTTTTTGCGGAGTCTGGAACAAACGTTCAAAAACGAAGGGAGGAAACCATGACCGTATCCTACGTCGAGCGCGAACAGGCGGGCCCCGAGGTCAACGCCTTCTATGACAAGGCCGAAGACCGCTTCACCATGCTGCTCAACATCTTCAAGGTGTTCGGCCACACGCCGGAGCTGGGCACCGTGTTCACCGACATGATCATGGCGATCCTGAAGGATGGCGAGATCGACTGGGTGACGAAGGAACTGATCATCCTGAAGGCGACCCACCGCAACGACTGCCAATATTGCGTCGTCCAGCACGAGACCCTGTCCAAGCGGCTCGGCATCTCGGAGGAGAAGATCGCCGATATCGGCGGCGACCGCTATCGGGACAGCCCGCATTTCAGCGAGGCCGAAAAGGCGCTGATGGACCTGACGGTACAGATCGGCGTCGACGCCAACAACGTGTCGACCGAGCTCTGGGAGCGGCTGCACAGGCACTTCACCGAGCCGCAGATCGTCGAGGCGGTGTTCACGATCACGGTCTACATCGCGGTCAGCAAGTTCGGCGACGCGCTGGGCGTGTCGTTGGAGCCGGTCTTCTCGGGCATCGAGCCGATCCTGCACGTCAAGCACTGATCGGGTGGCCCGGCCCGGCGTCAATTTGCCGGTGCCGCCATGGACTCCCGGCATGGCGGCGTTCGTCGAGCCGCCTCTTCGCCGCGAGGCAGTTGCGGCGGCGGCACGGCGACCCTACCTTCCGCTCCATAGGCGATCACCGAAGGGGCGACGGGCAGACCATGTCGATCAAGAACATCCTGCTGCATATGGGCAACGACCAGGCGCACATGGAGCGGTTCGAAGTTGCCGTCGACCTTGCCAAGCAGCACCGTGCGCATCTGGAGATCGCGTATCTGACCAGTCCGGCCGCCATGCCGGCGGCGATCCAGGGCCGCGGCGCCTCCGCCGCCTACATCGCCGAGGCGACGGCGATCGCCCGGGAGAAGGCGGAGCACGTCGAACAGGAAGTGACCGCCCGATGCAAGGCGGAGAAGCTGCGATGGACTTGGGAGGTGCTGGAGGGCGACCACAACGCGCTGCTCGCCAGCCGCAGCTTCTACGCCGACCTGATCGTGGTCAGCGAAGATCATGGCTGGGTTTTCGAGGACCATGTCGGCCTCTACGGCATCGACGAATTGGTGAGCCACGCCTCCTGCGCGGTGCTGGTGTTGCCGATCGGGGTTCCGTTGCCCCATATCGGCAAGCGGGTGCTGATCGCCTGGAAGGACACTCTCGAGGCCTCGCACGCCGTGCGCGACGCCATGCCGATCATCCAGGCCGCCGACGACGTCCACGTCCTGACCACCGACAAGCCCGGCGAACGCTATACGGCAAGCGCCGATCTGGCGGAATACCTGAAGCGTCACGGGATCACGGTGCAGCAGGAGAGCGATGTCGTCGAACGCGGCGATGTGGCCAAGGTGATCCTCAGCTATGCCGCCGACCTGAAGACCGATCTCATCGTGATGGGCGCCTATAGCCGGCCGCGCTGGCGTGAGGCGCTGCTCGGCGGCGTGACCCAGGATATGCTCGAGACCTGCGAGGTGCCGATCATCATGTCGCACTGACCGGCGATCGCCGGCCGCCTGGGGTTCAGCCGAAGAACACCCAGGAAACCAGGCCGAACACCGGCAGCAGGATGATCCCCGACCAGATCATGTAGCCGAAGAAGCTTGGCATCGCGATGCCGCGTTCCTCGGCGATCGACCGCACCATGAAATTCGGCGCGTTGCCGATATAGGTGTTCGCCCCCATGAACACCGCGCCGGCCGAGATCGCCAGCAACGTCGTCGCCAGCGGCCCCATCAGCGCCTGCGCATCGCCGCCGGCGGTGTTGAAGAACACCAGATAGGTCTGCGCATTGTCGAGGAAGCTCGAGAGGATCCCGGTCAGCCAGAAATACATCATGTTGTTCGGCTGGCCATTGCTGCTGACCATTTCGACCACAGGCGCCAGAACGCCCCCGGTCCCTGCCTTGAGGATGGCGATGGCCGGGATGATGGTGACGAAGATGCCGGCGAACAGCTTCGCCACCTCGACGATCGGGAACCAGGTGAACGCGTTGCGCCGGCGGCTGGTGCTGTCGGTCAGGCGCAGCGACAACAGCGCGATGCCGATCAGCAGCAGGTCGCGAACCAGATTCTGCAGTTCCACCTCGACGTGGTAGACCGGGAACGACACGCCCGGCTTCCAGACACCGCTGAGCAGCACCGCGCCGACGATGGCGCCGAGCAGCAGGATGTTGATGCCGCCCTCGATGCCGAGGCGCTCGCCCTCGCTGTCCGGCGCCTCGACCTCGCCCTCGCGGTGATAGAGCACCGAGTCGGCGACCAGGTAGAGCACCAGCAGCACGCTGGCCACCAACAGCATCGGCAGGAACATGTGGGTGGTCGGCCAGAAGAAGCTGACGCCCTTGAGGAATCCGAGGAACAGCGGCGGGTCGCCGAGCGGCGTCAGCGAGCCGCCGACATTGGCCACCAGGAAGATGAAGAAGACGATGGTGTGAACCTTGTGCCGGCGGTTCTCGTTGGCCTTGATCACCGGCCGGATCAACAGCATGGCGGCGCCGGTGGTGCCCATCCAGCTGGCGATCAGCGTGCCGATTGCCAGCATCGCGGTATTGACGATCGGGCTGCCCTTCAGGCTGCCGGTCACGCGCACGCCGCCGGCCACGGTGTAGAGCGCGCCGAGCAGGATGATGAACGGGATGTACTCCAGCAATCCGACATGCAGCAGCTCGAACACCGCCAGCGGCAGGCCGAAATTGATGGCGAAGGGGAACAGGAAGGCGATCGCCCAGATCGCCGATATCTTGCCGAAATGCCGGTGCCAGAAATTCGGCAGCACCAACGGGAAGACGGCGATCGACAGCAGGATGCCGACGAACGGCACCACCGAGATCAATCCCAGCTCGGCGCCGTCGAGGTGCGGCGCGCCCTCGCCCGCCGCCAGGGCGGGCGCGGCGAAGAGCCCGGCCGATCCGGCAAGGAATGCCAGCCATGGCCGCACGCGTGGGCAGCGGCGGGGAATTGCCACGAATGCACCTCCTGGGACGGTCCGGGACGGGGAACCGAAGACGAAGCGTCGAGTATGGCGAATAGGGGCTGGACGGCCAAGGGACTTGGCCGACGATTCTGTATGCGGTCTAGCCTGTCGCCCGACGATTTTGCATAGTGCGCGACATCGCACCGGCAAGGCGGGATGTCGCCGGTCCTGGTGCCCATAAGCAAGAATCGGAGGGGACAGGGATGACTATCAGGATTCGAATCGCGTCGGCCGTGGCCGCCGTCGCGCTCGCGGTGACGGCGGTCGCCGGCGTGCCGGCCCAGGCGCAGGACCGTTCTTACCTGCTGGCGACCGCCGGCACCGGCGGCACCTATTATCCGGTCGGCGGCGCCATCGCGACCCTGGTCAAGATCAAGCTGGAACCGCGCCAAAAGATCGCCATGTCGGCGATCCCGTCGGCCGGCTCGGGCGAGAACGTCAAGCTGCTGCGCGAAGGTCAGGTGCAGTTCGCCATCCTGCAGGGCCTGTTCGGCGCCTATGCGGCGAGCGGCGACGGCCCGCTGGCCGCCGACGGCCCGCAGGAGAACCTGCGCTCGGTGAGCATGCTCTGGCAGAACGTCGAGCATTTCGCGGTCCGCGACGAGTTCGTCAGCACCGGCACGATCGACGACCTTATCGCCATGCGCGGCAAGACCTTCGCCATCGGCGCCCGCAATTCCGGCACGGAGGGGTCGAACCGGCAGTTGCTGGCCGGTCTCGGCGTCACCGACCCGGACAGCCATTTCGACGTGGCCTTCGTCGGCTACAGCCCCAGCGGGGACGGATTCCGCAACGGCAACATCGACGCCATCAACCCGGCCGCCGGCGTGCCGGTCGGCGCGATGACCCAGCTCGCCGCCGCAGTCGGCGACGAGATCAGGCTGCTCAATTTCACCGACGAGCAGATTCGCCGCGCCAACGGCCCCTATGAATTGTGGACGGCCTATACCATTCCGGCCGGCACCTATCCGGGTCAGGCCGAAGACGTGCGCACCATCGCCCAGCCGAACATCCTGGCTGTCGATGCCGGTGTCGACGAGGACGCGGTCTACCAGATCACCAAGACGATCTACGAGAACCTGTCCTTCCTCAACAATATCCACCCGGCAACCAAGGTCATGGCGTTGGAGAGCGCGCTGGCCGGATTGCCGCTGCCGCTGCACCCGGGGGCGCTGCGCTACTACGAGGAGGCTGGGCTGACCGTCCCGGCCCGGCTGCGGGCCAACTGATGCCGGCGGGCGGCGCGGTGCTGGCCTTCGATCTGCTGCTCGCCGCAACCCTGGTGGCGTCGGTGATCTATATCCTGGTCCGCGAGCGCGCGGTCTCCGGCGCCAGCTTCACCCACC
>JABDIP010000508.1 GCA_013003675.1 Inquilinus sp. | reverse complement strand
GTGAACAGCTTCCGCTCGATGCGACCCGACAGGTAGGGGCAGGGCATCGGGCCCGAGCGAAAGAAGTGGTGGAGGCTGGTGACACCAGGCTTGATAACCGACATTCCGAAAGCTGTTCCCTTCGTCCTGTTCCTGTGCCGATCCTAGCCGGCATCCGCTATCGGCGGATAGCCGAAGAAGTCGGCGCCCAGGTCGTTCGACAGGCGGATCAACTGGCGCTGCAGGAAGTCGAGGAACTCGTGCAGACCGGTGCCGATCACGCTATCCACATCGTGTCCGGCCAGCATCGCCGCGATCTCGTCCAGCCGTTCCAGCGCCTGATTGCCGCCGGCCAGTGCATATCGGGACTTGAGGCGGGTTAAGAAAACGTTCATGGCCTGCGTACAAACGTTGAGCGATCGCGGGAACCCTTCGTCGAACAGCAGGAAATCCGCCACTTTTGCCGGTTGCATGCCACGCGGATAAACACGGCGATAGGCGTGGTAGCCGGCCGCCGACCGCAGCAGCGCGTTCCACTCCGCTTCGTCGATGGCGCCGCCGACGTCCTGCGGCGATGGCAGCAACGAGTGGTATTTGATGTCGATCAGCCGCGTCGTCTGATCGGCGCGCTCCAGGTTCTTGCCGATCTGATAGAAATACCAGCCCTGATCCCGGTAATACGTGCCCTCGATGATGCCGGTGTGAGCCTGGCAGTTCTCCTTCACGTCGGCACAGAACCTGGCCAGCTTGTCGTGCTGCAGATCGCGCGGCTTGAGGCTGCCGATCCACCTGTTCAAGGCGTTGATCTGGCTCCACATCTCGGTGCTGATCAGCGGCCTCAAGGTGCGCGCGTTTTCTCGTGCCGCCGCGATCGCCGAGGCGATCGAGGTCGGGTTGCCCCGGTCGAGCGCGTAGAAATCGACGACAGTGCCGCCGTCGGTCCGATCGTGAACCGCCCGGAACCTCCGCTCGTCGGAGTTGAGCTGGACGATAACGCCCCAGTTGCGGTCGTCGAAGTCGCTGTTGGTGAAGGTCTCGGTGACGTCGATAATGCGCGCCAGGCTCTCGACGCGCTCCATGTAGCGCGCCATCCAGAACGCCGCCTCGGCGGAGCGCGAGAGCAGAGTCATCATGACGGCGTCTCGGAGCCGAGCACCCAGGTGTCCTTCGAGCCGCCGCCCTGCGACGAGTTCACGATCAGCGATCCCTTGCGCATCGCGACCCGCGTCAAGCCGCCGGGCAGGACCCAGGTGTCGCGGCCGGTGATCGCGAAGGGCCGCAGGTCGACATGGCGCGGCTCGATACCCCCGCGGGTCAGGGTCGGGCAGACCGACAGCGGCACCATCGGCTGGCTGATATAGTTGGCCGGGTCCTTCACAAGCGCCTCACGGCAGGCCTTGAGTTCCGCCTTGCTGGCACGCGGGCCGATGGTGATGCCATAGCCGCCCGACTCGCCGACCGGCTTCACGACCAGTTCGGCCAGATGGTCCAGCGTATGGCCCAACCCCTCCTTCTCGCGGCAGATGTGCGTCGGCACGTTGGGCAGGATGGCGTCCTGGTCGAGGTAGTAGCGGATCAGCCGCGGCATATAGGCGTAGACCGCCTTGTCGTCGGCGACGCCGGTCCCGACCGCGTTGGCCAGCGCCACATTGCCCTTGGCATAGGCTTCGATCAGCCCGGGCACGCCGAGCAGGCTGTCCGGCCGGAACGCCCGCGGGTCGAGGAAGTCGTCGCCGAGGCGCCGATATATGGCGTCGACGCGGACCAGACCCTGGGTGGTGCGCATGTAGACGCGGTCGTCCTCGACCAGCAGATCGCCACCCTCGACCAGCGGCACGCCCATCTCCCGGGCCAGGAAGACGTGCTCAAAATAGGCCGAGTTGTAGGTGCCGGGAGACAGCAGCACGACCTGGGGGTCGTCGGCCGGCGCGATCTCGCTCATCGCCTCGAGAAGCTTCGCCCCGTAGTGGCTGACCGACCGCACCTGAAGCCCGTCCATCAGATCGGGGAAAGCACGTCGCATCATGTGGCGGTTTTCCACCACATAGGACACGCCGGAGGGGACCCGGCAATTGTCCTCCAGGACCCGGAAGACGCCGTCGCCGTCGCGCACCAGATCGACGCCGAGGATGTTCACATAGTTGCCGAAGGGCACCTCGACGCCCTTCATGCGTTCGACGAAATTGTCGTTCCCGAGCACCAGTTCGGCCGGCACGATGCCGTCCTTCAGAGCCTTCTGCGCGTGATAGATGTCGTGCAGGAACAGGTTCAGCGCCGTCACCCGCTGGACGACGCCGGCATTCAGCTTCTCCCATTCCGCCGTGGTGATGATCCGCGGCAGCACGTCGAAGGGCAAGGTGCGGTCGACGGCCTCGCTGGCGGAGAGGATGAGGAAGGTGATGCCGAGGTTCTGAAACTGCCGTTCGGCGTCCTTCGACCGCCGTCGCAGATCGGCGATATCGAACCTGGCCAGCCGCTCGCGGATCGCGGCCGTCGCCTCCGTGTGGGCGTCGTTCGCGCCGAGCAGCTCATCGTAGAAGCCACCGGAATCGTATGATCTCAGCAGATCGGTCGCCGTCACGGCCGCGGCTGGCAATTAGGCCTCCTCCCTGTCGGCACGGCCCCGGACCGCGCCCTCGCGCCGGCCGGCGGCGATCGCCGCTCGGTCCGGCCCGACAAGCCCGATTAAACGGCCTCGCACGGCGCGGCACAACCGGCATCTCGGCCGGTCGGCACGAA